>NZ_JBUEGC010000054.1:0-41283 GCF_054963655.1 Streptomyces sp. HSS9-12
GGCGTAGCGCTTGTTGCGTGTGGTCGTCCGCCGCAGCAGGCAGTGGTCGGCCACACGCCGAATCTGGTGGTCAGTGCGTAGGTGCCTGATGTTGTTTCAGCTGGCGAACGGTACCTGCGCCGCCTGCTCCGGCCGGGGGTCGTGCGGGTGGTGCCACAGGCCCTGCGCGGCCAGCCGTGGCAGCACTCCCTCACCGAACCAGTACGCCTCCTCCAGGTGCGGATAGCCGGACAGCACGAACTCGTCGATGCCAAGGGCGTGGTACTCGCGGATTCGTTCGACGATCTCGTCGTGGCTGCCGACCAGCGCGGTGCCCGCGCCACCGCGCACGAGGCCGATGCCGGCCCAGAGGTTCGGGTGGATCTCCAGGCTCTCCCGGCTCCCTCCGTGCAAGGCGAGCATGCGCCGCTGTCCCTCCGACTCGCTGCGGGCCAGTCCGGCCTGCACAGATTGCACCGTCTGCGGGTCGAAGCCCGCCAGCAGGCGGTCCGCTTCGGCCCATGCCTGTGTGGAGGTGTCGCGGGTGATGACGTGCAGGCGGATACCGAAGCGGACGGTGCGGCCCTCCTGCGCGGCCAGCGCCCGGATCCAGGCGATCTTCTCTGCGACCTGGGCGGGCGGCTCACCCCAGGTGAGGTACACGTCGGCGTGCCGTGCGGCGACCTCCCCGGCCACGGGGGACGAGCCGCCGAAGTACACCTCGGGCACCGGGTCGGGTACCCGGGCGAGCTTCGCCTCCTCGAGTTGGAGGTGCTCCCCCGCCAGGTCGACGGTCTTTCCGTCCCACAACTCCCGTACAACGTGGAGGAATTCGCCAGTACGGCGGTAGCGGGCGTCCTTGTCGAGGAAGTCGCCGTAGGCGCGCTGCTCGTGGCCCTCGCCGCCCGTGACGACGTTGAGCAGGAGCCGACCTCCGGTCTGCCGCTGGAAGGTGGCGGCCATCTGCGCGGCGAGGGTGGGCGAGACGAAGCCGGGGCGGAAGGCGACCAGGAACTTCAGGCGCTCGCTGTGCTGGGAGACCATGGCAGTGGTCAGCCACGCGTCCTCACACCAGGCACCGGTGGGGGTGAGCGCACCCACGAATCCCAGGTTTTCGGCGGCGCGGGCGATCTGGCTCAGGTAGGCCACTGTCGGCGGCCGGTCTGGTCCCAACGCGGTGGCCGGGGTGCCGTGGCCGCCGCCGACGACATGGCGGCTGTCGCCGTTGGTCGGAAGGAACCAGTGGAAGGTGAGGGACACGTGAGGTCTCCGATCTGAATGCCCACTGCCCGTCACAGCAGGCCGTGGCGCGGTGGCCGTGTGCCGCTGAGCACGTATCTGCCGATGTGCTGGATCTTCCAGCGGGCCGGGTCGTGCAGGGTGTGGGTGCGGGCGTCACGCCAGTGGCGATGCAGGTTGAGGGAGTTGAGCGCGGAACGGGTGCCGGCCACCTCGAACAGGGCACCGGTCACCTCGACCGCGACGTGTGCCGCGTGTGCCTTGGCGGCGGCCACGGCGATCGACGCCTCGGCCGCCGAGTCGTCGGTGAGGTCGGCGCGCGCCGCGTCCACCGTGCGGGCCGCCTCGCGCAGCAGGGCTTCGGATGCCCGCAGTTTGACGGCGAGTTCACCGAACCGCTGGATCAGCAGCGGGTCCTCGGCAGCCGTCTCGGCCCCGCTTTCGAACCAGGGACGGCTCTTGGTGCGGACGAACTCGGCGGCTTCGGCCAGGGCACCCCCGGCGATTCCCACGTCGATGGCCGCGTGCAGCAGCTGTGCGAGCGCACCGTGGAGTTGGGGTTGCTGGAAGGTGAGGTGATGGGGCAGGACGCGGTCGGCCGGAACGGGCACGGCGTCGAGCCGCACGGTGCCGCTGGCCGTGGTGCGCTGACCCATTCCGTCCCAGTCGTCGATCACGCTGAGGCCGGGGGCGTTTCGGGGGACGTAGGCCACGTGCAGGTTCTCGTCCTCGGCGCGGGCGAGGACCGGGATCCAGTCGGCGAACAGCGCACCCGTGGCGTAGTGCTTGACGCCGGTCAGGACGTAGGAGTGGTCGGAGCGTGGTTCGAGGCGGGTACGGATGTCCTGGACGTGTTTGGTGCCCGCCTCGGACTGGGCGTTGCCGAAGCGGCGTCCGGCGAGCACCTCGGCGAAGAAGAACCTCTGCTGCTTCTGGCTGCCCTGACGGCGTACCACGTTGACGTAGACGAAATGGCTCTGCGGGATCTGGGCGAGGCTTGCGTCGGCTGAGGCCAGCAGCCGGAAGATCTCGGCGAGGGTGAGCATGCTGACGTCTGCACCGCCGTGCTCGGCGGGGACGGTGACGGCGAGGAGCCCCGACGCGGACAGTTTCTCCACCTCGGCCCGTGGGAGCTTGCGTTCGGCGTCGCGTGCGCAGGCCCCGGCGCGGAATTCCTCGGCCAGGGCGGCGGTGACGGCGAGGGCCTCGGCGTCGTCGGCGATCACGTGCGCGGACATGGTGCTCAGCCGGCCGCGGCCAGGATGGGGCTGTGACCCAGCGCCGTCGAAAACTGGTCGATCACCTGGGTGAGTGCCTGGACAGCACTCGCCACGACGGCCACAGAGCCGTCGTCGCGCACGGTGATGTCCTTGTCGAGGGTGAACCAGCCCTGCACGATGTGGGCCGCGCCCATGGAACTGAGGACCGGGCGGAGCGCGTAATCGATGGCCAGGACATGGGCCGTCGACCCGCCGGTGGCCAGCGGCAGCACGGTTTTGCCTGTGAGGGCGTACTGCGGGAGCAGGTCGAGGAGTGCCTTGAGGACGCCGGAGTACGACGCCTTGTAGACGGGGGTGGCGATGACGACGCCGTCTGCGTGGGCGAACAGTTCGGTGACCTCCACGATGGCGGGGTGCCGGAAGTCGGCGCCGAGCAGGGCCTGGGCGGGGATGGTGCGGACGTCCAGCGGGATCACCTCGTGGCCCTGTGCGACGAGCCGGTCGTCGAGGTGGCGCAGCAGCCGGTTGGTGCGGGAGGAGGCGGAAGGGCTGCCGGAGACGGACAGGACGGTGGCCATGGGTCCTCTTTCGGGGAGCGGAGGCGCCCGCGCACGGCGGGCGCCCCCGGGGAAGGGTCAGGAGTACCAGGTGGGTTCGGGCAGTGCGCCTTCGAGGACCCAGCGGCCGACCTCACGGCGCTTGTAGGTGACGGGGTCGTGCAGGGTGTGGGTGCGGACGTTGCGCCAGAAGCGGTCCAGGCCCTCGGCGGTGGTGGTGGACCGGGCGCCGGTCACCTCGAAGATGCGGCTGGTGATCTCCAGGGCGACCTCGGTGGCGCGGGCTTTGACGGCCGCCACGCGCACCTCGAACTCGCCGCGGATCTGCTCGGTGACCGCGCCGGGGTCGTCGTGCAGCGTCTGTCCCTCGGCGGCGACGGCGTCGGCGAGCGCCTCGGCTGCCCAGAGCTTCGCGGTGAGGTCACCGTAGGTGTCGATGACGTGGGGCTCGTCGACCGCGCGCTCGTGGCCGCCGTGCAGCCAGGGCCGGGTCTTGCTGCGGGTGTAGGTGGCCGCCGTCTCCAGCGCGCCGCCGGCGATGCCGAGGTAGAAGCTGACGAAGACGAGCTGGATGGTGGGCACGTTGAGGGTGTTGTAGGTGCGCGGCTGGAACTCCTTGTCGACATAGCCGGCCGCCGAGGACCACGGTGTGCGGACGCCGTCGATGGTGACGCTTCCGCTCTCGGTGAGCCGCTGGCCGATGTTGTCCCAGTCGTCGTGGAAGGTCAGGCCATCGCTGTCGGAGGGCACGATCGCGAAGACATGCTGGTCGGTGCCGTCCAGGGCGCCTTCGAGGACGGTGACGTCGGAGACTTTGCTGCCGGTGGAGAAGGTCTTGCGGCCGGTGAAGACCAGGTCGTCGCCTTCCTCGGTGACGACGACGTCCTTGTCGCGCGGGTTGACGGCCCCGCCGAAGAACCAGCGGTTGCGCGCGGCCTCGGCCTCGATGTGCTCCCACTGTTCGCGGGTGCCGACCAGGCGGGCGGCCCAGTTCCACAGGTAGTGGTAGCCGAGGAGCTGGCCGATGGAGCCATCGGCCTTGGCGACCTCGCGTACGACGCGGTAGGCGGTGGTCCAGTCCTGGCCGGCGCCGCCGTGCTCGAGGGGGCCGAGCAGGGTGACCAGGCCGGAGTCCTTCAGGAGCTGGACCTCGGCGTACGGGGTGGCGCCGGCGCGGTCGCGTGCGGCGGCGTCGGTGGCCAGGACCGCCGCGACCTCGGCGGCGCGTGCGGTCCAGTCCTGGGCGGTCGCCGGGGCGGGGCGGGTCTGCCATTCGGTGGCGGTGGTGGTGCTCATGCGGGTGACCTCTTTCGCGGGGCGGAGCGATGTGGGAGAGGCAGGTGCGGGTCAGACAGGCGCGGGGGCAAAGTGGGGCTCGTCGTCGGGAAGCTGCGTTTCCAGTTCCCGTACGAGAGGCAGCACGTGCTTGCCGAAGTACGCGACCTCCTCGTGGTAGTGCAGAAAGCCGAGGAGAAGGAGGTCGACGCCGAGCCTGCGGTAGGCGACGATGCGCTCGGCGATCTGCTCGGGAGTGCCGATCAGCCCCGTGCGGAAGCCGTCGTTGTACTGGACCAGGTCCTCGAAGGTCGAGTCCTGCCACATGCCCTTGCCGTCGGCGGTGGACCGGCCCGCCTGCTTCACGGCCGCACCGAAGCCCTCGACGGCGTCGGAGTCGGCCTTGGCGACGATCTCCCGGAGGGTGTCGCGGGCCTCGGCCTCGGTGTCGCGGGCGATGAGGAAGCCGTTGAGACCGAACCTGGGTGCCGTGCGGCCCGCTCGGCCCGCCGCGGCGCGTACGTCGTTGATCTGCTCGACGACTCCGTCGAAGTCCTTGCCGTTGGAGAAGTACCAGTCGGAGACCCGGCCGGCCATCTGCCGGGCGGCGGTGGAGTTGCCGCCCTGGAAGATCTCCGGGTGGGGGCGCTCAGGGGCGCTGAGCGGCTTGGGCTTGAGGGAGAAGTCACGCAGCCGGTAGAAGTCACCGGCGAGTTCGGTGTGGTCCTCGGTCCAGATCTGGCGCAGGGCGCGGATGAACTCCTCCGAGCGGCGGTAGCGCTCGTCGTGCTCCAGCCAGGGCTCGCCGAGGGCGGTGAACTCGTCCTTGAACCAGCCACTGACGACGTTGACGGCGAAACGGCCGCCGGACAGGTGATCTGCGGTGGCGCCGAGTTTGGCGAGGACACCCGGGTGCCACAGGCCGGGGTGGACGGCGGCGATGACCTTCAGGCGCTCGGTGGCCAGCAGCAGGGCAAGGCTGAAGCTGGTCGACTCGTGCTGGAACTCGGCACCGTAGCTGGCCATGTAACGGACCTGGCTGAGCGCGTACTCGAAGCCGTTGTTCTCAGCGAGGACGGCGAGTTCGCGGTTGTAGTCGTACCCCCAGTGGGTGCGCTGCTCGATCGTGCTGGTGACCAGTCCCCCGCTGACATTGGGAACCCAATAGGCGAATTTGACGGGCGCGGGCATGCGGAACTCCTGTTGCGGAATGCATGGTTGTTCAGGGACGCCACATCCCGGGAAAGGGGCGGGCGCGCGGCAGCGCACAGTTCAGATGGCGCGGTAAAAACGTGGCAGCGGCGTGTGCGGCGACAGCCGTGGCGTGACCAAGGGGCGGCGGATCGCGAGGATCAGGCCGCTGAGCAACAGGAGGCGCTGGAGACGCGCGCGAGGTCGACATGGCGTCGCCGCGTGAGGTCCAGTCGCATCTTCATGCCGTCGATCGTGGCAGTGGCCGCTGAGGACAGTCAAGGGAAATCCGACCGGTTCCGTATCGCGGACCACCGGATTTCACGAAGCTGTGACAGGGAAACCCTTGAACCGGTCCCGGGACGTAGGAATTCTGCTGCCGTGCGGACAGAACAACTGGAATACATCGCCGCAGTGACGCGTCTCGGCTCGCTGCGCCGGGCCGCGGAGGAACTACGCCTGTCCCAGCCGGCATTGAGCGAAACCGTCAGAAACCTGGAACGCGAACTGGGAGTCGATCTGCTGGAACGCAAACGCACCGGGGCGACGATGAGCGCGGAGGGCCGGGAGCTGCTGCCGCACATCGTCGGCGTACTGGAGGCGGTGGACCGGCTGCGGGCCGCGGCGGGCGAGCAGCACCGCATCAGCCGCATGGTGCGGGTGGGTACGGTCAACGCTGCTACCGTGCCGCTGCTCATCCCGGTGGTGCGCGCCTTCCGTGCCGCGCACCCCGTCACCCAGGTGGAGGTGGTCGCCGCGCAGCAGACGGACATCCACCGGGCCCTGACCGAGGGCGGTTTCGACCTCGGCCTGGTGAACCACCTGGAGGGCGACGACGTGCCGGCCGCCCTGGAGTCGACACAACTGCTGCACGGGCAGCCGGTGGTGTGCCTGCGGCCCGACAGCCCGCTCGCATCCCGAGCCGCGGTGAGCGTGGACGACCTGCTGACCCAGCCCCTGATCGCCATGCGCTCCGGTTACGTCATGAACCGCTATGTGCACCGGCTCCTGAACGGCCGCGCCCCGTCCCTGGCGTACTCCACCGACGGAGCGGAAATGGGCAAGCTGATGGTCGCGCAGGGACTCGGGGCCACTGTACTGCCGGACTTCAGCATCATCGGGGATCCGCTGGAGCGACTCGGCGCCATCACCTACCGGCCATTGGCAGGCGCCCCGCCCCGGGTGCTGCTGATGCTGCAAGGACGCAGAGCCCAGTCCGTGCCGCGGGCGGCGCGTGACCTGCGGGAGACATTCGTGCGCCGGGCTGGGAAGCTGGGCGGGACGCTGAGCTCGTCGCCGAACCAGGAGGCTGATTCGGTGACTGGCTGAGTGGCGGTGCCGTGGTGGTGCCGCAGGGCGACGTCCGCGGCGGCCGGCCAGGCGCTCGGGGCGTTCTCCCGACGGGGTTCCGCCGTGATGCCTCGCCTCCAAGAGACATGGTCGAAAGCGGCCGCAACGGGGATGCGAGCGGGGCGAACACGCCGAAACCCCGCGGTGCCCTGCACGGACACCGGGGACGGTTCGTCGGGTCGCGCAACCGCCAGGCGGAGTTGTGTGAGCGGCGCGGCCACGAGTGCCTGAGGGCGGCGGGGGCCGGTCCCCAGCACGAGCTGGTCGTCACGGACCGCGTCGTGCGCACACTGGCATGCCCATGGCCGTATGGGGCTGCTTCGCCCGGCACCGGACATCATCTTGCCCTGTCACGCGCCACCCGCCCGCACGGAGTGGCAACCCACACAGGGGTGCGGGGCGCCCTAGCAGGCGACGGCGCCCACTGTCATCCGTATGCCGAAAACCGCCACGGCCAAAGGCTCTACCCTGCGCCTCTTTGACCGCGGCAATGGTGGCTGACCCCGGCCAGCCGCCGCCAAGCTGACAGGGCACCGGCAGTGCCAAAGGGCGAGCACGGTCGCGTCTGTCTCGGGTGCGAGTCAGGCACCAGGGGATACGGCGGCCACCGTGAAATAGATGACGCGGCCCACACGCGTGCCCTGCCCGCAGATCGAGGCGAGGTCACTTCGGATCTTGCCTGGGACATCGGTGGCCTGGATGGTGCAGGCCACCACCACCCGCTGGGTGGAGGCCAGCGCTGCGAACAGGGACGTGCCAGGCAGTTCCCTTGGGATGTTGGTCCAGTGGCTTTCGGCGTCCCGGCCCTGGTCCCCGCCGCCGCTGACGCCGCCGGTTGCGAAGTAGGCCAGGATCTCCTCGCGCCAGCGGCGCAGAGTCTTTCGACGTCGCCCTGGCGGTGAGCTTGGCGCGGGGCGTGGCGTAGGGCTGGACCTCGGTCCAGGTCCGACGAGCAGACGCCGGTTCGGGACACCGCCAGATCCGCTTGCGCCATCGCACCCGCACCGGCCGTCCGAAGCACGGAGCGTCGTGCAGCAGCTGGACTTGGCGGCCGTGGCTGATCGCGACCACCCCGCAGTCAGGACAGCCGGTGAGGACGTCGGCGGACTCGACCTCGAGCAGCACGCTGCCGTCCTCGCCGGTGGCCACATCGAGGACATGCATGCTCTGGACACCGATCAGTTCATCAGCCCGCGGACACCACCGGCCAAGAGACGGCGACGGCCCGCAGGCACACGTAGAGTGCGCCAACGTCAGGGTCTTTCAGGAGGAGCAGCTTGGTCGCCGCCGATCGTGAAGGCCCTGACGCCTTCTCAGCTCGCTGACACGCCGAGCAGCAGACCCAGTCGTGGGTCCTTTCTGGGTGGCCCTGAACTGCAGCACCACTGTCGAGATGCGGGGGAGATTGCCACCTCTCCCGCGGATTACTTTGACGAAACGGTCTTGATCTGGGTCGCCGGTCATCGAGTGCCGGGTCGCCGAGCCGCGTTCACCGATTAGCGGCCAGCACTGCCGCGAGGCCTTCTTGCAGATCTTTGACGAAATACTCGGGAACCTCCAGCGACGGGAAATGTCCCCCGCTTTCGGGCGACCTCCATCGGACGATCTGTCGGTACCGCTCCTGTGCCCAGGGGCGCGGACACTTCTCGATGTCGCGGGGATACATACTGATGGCTGACGGGACGTCGACCCGAAGTTCGGGATCGAGCGAGTTGTGGCTTTCGTAGTAAATGCGGGCCGCCGATGCGCCGGTCCGCGTCAGCCAATAGAGGGTGACGTCGTCAAGAATGCTGTCTCTGGAAATCGTCTCGAACGGGCTATCTTCGGTGTCTGACCACTCGGCGAACTTGTCAAGGATCCAGGCAAGAAGGCCGACCGGTGAGTCGACGAGCGAGTAGCCGATGGTCTGCGGTCGGGTTGCCTGCTGCTTCGCGTACGCCGCGCGGTGGCGCCAGAAATCGCAGGTTTCCTCGGTCCACTTGCGCTCGACCGCCGTCAGCCCGTCCGTTGTCAACCCGGGCGGTGCCTCCGCGAATGTTGTGTGGATGCCGAGAACGTGCGCCGGGAACCTGCCGCCGAGGACCGTGGTGATATTACCTCCCCAGTCTCCGCCGTGGGCTGCGAACTTGCTGTAGCCGAGCCTTCCCATCAGTTCCACCCATGCGGCCGCGATCTTTTCGGTTCCCCACCCGGTGGTGGCCGGCTTGTCGCTGTAACCAAAGCCTGGTAGCGACGGGACCACGACGTGGAACGCTGGCGTGTCTGCATCTTTTGGATCTGCCAGCTCGTCTACTACATCGATGAACTCAGCAATGCTGCCTGGCCAGCCGTGCGTCAGGATCAGAGGAGTGGCATCTGCGCGCGCGGATCGGCGGTGCAGGAAGTGGATTCCCAGGTCATCAATGGTCGTGCGGAACTGGCCGATACGGTTGAGGCGCTCTTCGAACGACCGCCAGTTGTACCCGGTGCGCCAGTAGTTCACGACATCGGCGAGGTCGGCGAGAGGAACGCCCTGTTCCCATCGGCGAGGGCCGGGCGCGGCGCGATAGACCGTCTCAGCCTCCGGTAGTCGCGCCGCGGCTAGTCGCGCGCGCAGATCGTCGAGGTCAGCGTCAGTTGCGTGGGCTTCAAATGCTTGCACGTCGCTGGTTGGACGGGGCATGAGACCTCCTGGCCATCGCGGCACCGGCTATGACCTTCGCGAACCGGCTAAGACGGTTCTAGCATGTCTTCATGCCAGCGTGGAACCAGCTAAGGTGGTTCCATGCGTGCTGGGTTCCCTGACTTCCGCCTCGGTAACGTGCTGGCGACCAGCTTCACGGGGACTCTGTCGGAGCGTCATGGCAACGCTGTGGAGCGCATTCCCACGCCGCACCGACTCATCGACTGGCTGGCAGTGAACGGCCTCGCCGTGGACTCCTGCACCACTGCCCAGCTCGAACTCGCTCGGGAACTGAGGGAGTCGATTCACATCGCCGCGACAGCGGCCGCGATCCAGGACGCTCTCCCTGCATCCGCTGTCCAAGTCATCAATGACTGCAGTGCTGAGGGTCGGGCTGCTGCGATCCTGACGCCCGAGGGTAAGCGGCAATGGCGGCTCAGCTCGGGTTCCTGCGTGGAAGATGCCCTCAGCGTGATCGCCGCCGATGCGATCAGCATCATTGCAGGCGAACGAGACGGAAGATTGGCCTTGTGTGCATCACCAACCTGCCAAGCCGCCTTCTTCGACACCAGCCAAAGTCGCACCCGCAAATGGTGTGACATGAACACGTGCGGGAATCGTCAGAAGAAAGCACGCTTCAACGCCAACCAGCGCAAACACCACAGATCAGCGGAGTGATCGTTACGCTCGGTACATCCAAGGGGGCCCCACGCCTGCGACACATCTGTCGCGGTGGATGCACCCCAACGGCACACTAACCTTGACTCTGTCGGGGATCTTGATGTTGAGGTCAGCTGCCGAGAGTTCGCCAGGACTTCGTCCGGGGGATCCCCTGCTGGTCCAGCAAGGTCTGGAAGGCGGTCGGCGGCCTCGATGAAGAGGTTTCCTCGGTAACTGGCCGACCACTGAGTCGCTCGATGTTCACGGCGATGGCCGTGAGTACGTGTTGCAGGTGGGCTTTCGGCTGTCCTCGGTAGCGGCAGTGGCGCATGCCGTGTCCGTGGGCGAACTCGTTGATAGTGCCCTCCATGCCGGAGCGGACCGCGTAGCGGGCCTTCCAGTCGGACGTCTGCTGCTCGGTGCGGACGCGGACTTGCAGGTCGCGGAGTTCTCGCGGGGGAAAGCCCATATTGCGGGCGTTCTCGCGGGAGCTGGTGCACCGGGTGCGGTCCGGACACGGCTGGCACTGACTTCTTGGTGAATCTCGCCACGATCAACGGGGCGGCGGTGGGCGAGGAGGTCGGGTAGGGGCCGTGCCAGCCCTTGCTGACCTGGCCCCGGGGGCAGGTGACTTGCCGCCGGTCGAAGTCGATGCGGAAGTCGTCCCGGTCGAATCCTTCGTTCCTGCGGTGCTGACGGGTGGGGTTGCCCGGCAGAGGCCCGCTGACGGTGACCTGGTGTTCGCGCTCGGCTCGTTCCAGGTGCACCAGGGAGGTGTAGCCGCCGTCGACCAGGTGCTCGGCGGGCAACAGACCACGACACTCCAGGCGCGTGTGAATGCCGGGCAGGGCCTGGGCGTCCTTCGTGGCGGCCGAGGTGGTGGCCACATCCGTGATCACGTTGACGCTGCTGGAAGCACACGTCTCGGTGACATGGGCGGCGAACCCCTTCCAGCTGATGATGTGCCCGTGACGGACGTAACGCGCGGTGGTGTCGTAGGGGGAGACGATCGCCGAGGAGGAGGACGGCAGCCCGCCGTCATCAGCAGTGCGCCAGCACAGGCGGCCTGTCGCGTCGCGGTAGTAGTTCTGCACGACGATCTGCCGCAGAGCCTCGGCCTGCGGGCCGGGACGGTAGCCCGGTCCGGTCCGGTGGAGGTGCTCCAGCAGCCGGCAGGCGTCGTCGCCGGCGGCGAGGATCCGGGTCTTGGGCCGGGTGGGGTTCTTGCCCAGGCGGACCGGACGGCCATAGCGACGCCCCCACTCCTCGTCAATCAGGCCGACCAACAGATGCCCGGCCGTACGGGCCACTTCCTCCAGCGCAGCACGGACCGCCTCGGTGATCAGTTCCAGCCCACACGATCTGCTGCAGCTTCTGCCCCTCCTGGTCAGCCAGTCTGCGTACACGGACAGGCTCAGCCACCGCGCCTCCACCGGTCGAATCGGTGCACCGCAGCCGGGCCCTTCGAAGCACTCGCTGTAGGCCTCCCCCGGCGCCGACCAGGACGAGCGCGCTGGCTGTGGAAAGCGCAACAGACTGTTGCTGTATCCCTTGTCGGCCGCGAGGCTGTCGGGCTTCGTGCGCGGCCTATTTGGCCCGATGCGGGGGACGCGGATCTTCTCCAGCACGGCCTTGAACTGGGTGCAATCCGCCCGCTGCCCGCCGTTGACAATCCGGGGCACGGGCGGCAGCGGCCGTCTGCGCTCAGGTGGACACTGGTCGCCCCGATACACCGCTCGGGCCGATGCAAGCACCCGACCACCGCCGTCCGGCACCCATGGCGGGGCACATACCTTTGGCCGTTGCTCTCTGGCGGCGGCCAGTTCCGCGGTGTAGCGTCGCTGACAGATGTCGTGGTTCGCAGAACCTGCCCGCGCTCCGGCGTGGGCGCTTTGCTGTGCAGTGCAGGACCAGGGCGATCACCTCCGGGTCCGCGCGGTGCGGATCCGATATCGACTGAGAGGCACCAGCATGGCCAGCGGAACCGTCAAGTGGTTCAACTCCGAAAAGGGCTTCGGCTTCATCGCCCAGGACGGCGGCGGCCCGGACGTCTTCGCGCACTACTCCAACATCAACTCCTCCGGCTACCGTGAGCTCCAAGAAGGCCAGGCCGTGACCTTCGACGTCACGCAGGGCCAGAAGGGCCCGCAGGCGGAGAACATCACCCCCGCCTGACCTCGCGGCTGGGCATCAGCAGGCCCCGGAGCATGCGCTCCGGGGCCTGGTGCATCCTGCTCGGTCAGGTGATCCAGGTCTTCACGGCTGCGGCGGTGTCGCGGATCGTGAGGCGCCCGTCGGTGACGGCGGCGACGAGGTCGGCGGCGGCGTCGGTAGTCACCTTGATCTGATGGCCGCTGGCCTGGAGATAAGCGGCGGCGACCATCGCGGCGAAGAGTTCGTTGCTGTGCTCAAGTGCGGGGACGCGGGCGACGCAGTGCAGTAGAGCGGCGGCCCGGTGGTGGGGCTCGGGGTAGACGAGGGCCCCCATGACCGTGTGGCGATGGCGGGCTGCAGCGGCGGCCATGGCGCCGTAGTCGGTGACGTCCGGATCGCCGGGGACATACGTCTGGGCGACCTCCAGGAGCCAACTCTCGTCGATGGAGACGATCGGTGCCATCAGGCGGCGGTCTGCCCCTCGCCGGTGCCGAAGCGGGTGGCGAAGCCTTCGGCGTGCTCGGCGGCGAACGTCTTGGCGGCCTCGGTGAACCGGGCGCGCGTGATGTCGGCGGTCAGCAGCTTGGCTGCGTATTGCTCTGGCTCGGCGTGCCCGCCGGCCGCGAGGCGCTCCAGTTGCTCGTAGGTCTCGTCGTCGACCTCGATACGGATTTCCCTGGCCATGCCCCTCACGGTATCGGGACTGACCGGGCGGGGGGGAGGGCAGATGCCCGAACAGACCAGGCGTAGTGCCGCACAAACCTGCGGCACGGGCAGCCGCCAGGTGCCTTCCCCGTGAGACCGAAAGGTGCGCCCAACTCTCCCCACCGGAGGATCACAGCCCGGCAGCGGGCCGGATCAGCCGTGTGCCTGCCTGCCTCCGGTTCGCCGGGGCCCCGACTGGCTATGTCAGTTTCAGAGGGAGTCATTTCGAAGCGACTTCGGGAGTCATTCTGGGGCGGGCATCGTGATCAATGTCAGTGACTTTTGATGTCACTCGGCCGCTGCGGGGCCACTCGGTCCGGTTCCAGGCTTCTCTGAACCAGACCATCGCTCTGGCTTGCGGGAGTCGCCTCGGGCCGCTGCTTCGCGTTCGGCTCTTGCTGCCGTGAGTGAGGTTCTTGACCCTCACGTGGCGTCAGGCTGCATAGTCGGTGCCGTGGAGGATCACTGGACCGTGGGACGCGTGGCCGAGCTGGCCGGCGTGAGCGTTCGCACGCCTGCATCACTATGACGAGATCAGGCTCGTTCAGCCGTCGGCGCGGACCGCGGCCGGATACCGGGCTTATTCGGCAGGCGACGTGGAGCGGCTGCGGGAGGTGCTGGCCTATCGGCGGTTGGGCTTCGGGCTGCGGGAGGTTGCGGAACTGGTCGGCGACCCGTCCACCGACGCGGTCGCGCACCTGCGCCGACTGCGCGGCCTGCTGCTGGAGCGGCGTGATCGCGCTGACGCCATGGTGGCGGCCATTGACAGGGAACTTGAGGCACGGGCGAAGGGACTGATGGTGACGCCGGAGGAGCAGCTGGAGATGCTCGGTGCACGGCTGTACGACGCGATCGGCGGCGCTTACACCGCGACACGGCGTACCGAGCCGCGGATCGCCGCGCGGATCTGGGACGCGCTCGGGGACGCGCAGACGGTGCTGAACGTCGGGGCCGGCACCGGCTCCTACGAGCCTGCTGATCGCGACGTGACCGCGGTGGAGCCATCGGCGGTCATGCGGGGGCAGCGGCCAGTTGGCTCGGCGCCGTGCGTGGCCGCTGCCGCGGAGAGCCTGCCGTTCGAGGATCAGTCCGTCGACGTCGCGATGGCCGTCTCCACCGTTCACCACTGGGGGGACCCGGTAGCGGGGCTGCGCGAGATGCGGCGCGTGGCCCGCCGCGTGGTGGTGCTCACGTTCGACACCGACGAGCCCGGATGGCAGGACCGGTTCTGGCTCACCCGCGACTACCTGCCCGAGTTCGCCTCCGTCCTCGCGGAGTTTCCCTCGCTTGCTGGGATGGCCGGCGCGATCGGCGCCCGCGCTGAGCCGGTGCCCATCCCGTGGGACTGCGCTGACGGCCTGTTCGAGGCGTACTGGCGCCGACCGGGGGCGTATCTGGAGGATCATGTGCGCCGTGCGATGTCGGTGTGGACGAGGGTCGGGCCAAAGGCCGAGCAGCGGGCGGTGCGAAGCCTCAGCGCCGACCTCGACTCCGGCCGGTGGGCCGAGCGCAACAGCGGCCTCGCCGACCTCGACGCGGCAGATCTCGGCCTCCGCCTGCTCATAGCTTGACCCGCGTCGCAGGTTCAGCGTCATGGCGGCTCCTGGACGGCCCGCTGGTGCTTGACCCAGCGGGTCTGGCGGATCTGCCCAGCGGCTCGCGCTCCGCCGGACGCTACTCGGTGCGCAGCGCCGTGGCCGTAGGGGCCTTGGCCGCCCAGCCGGCCGGAACCAGCGCGCCCAACATCGCGATTACGACCCCGCCCAGCCCCAGCAGGACCAGCTGAGCAGGGCCGTACACACCGAGGACCGACGACGGCATACGGGTGCCTACGGCACGCCCCATCATCGGCATGACAACGTGGTGCAGCGCGTACCCCGCCGGTACGCCGATCAGCCCGCCGACCACGCCGATCGCGGTCACCGAGGCGAGCACCAGGCTGATGGTCTGCCGCGGCGACATGCCGATCGCCTTGCAGACGCCCAGGTCGCGGATGCGTTGCCGGGTGTCCAGGACGACGGAGTTGAGCACGCCGAGGCCCGCTACGGCGACCAGCATGAGGGTGAGCAGCACCGCCATCGCGTCCATGATGAGGATGACGCCCTTCTGCTCCGAGGGCGGGATGGTCGTGGCGTCGCCGCCCAGAGGCTGTACCACCGCCGCGAGCTTCGCTGCGAACTCGTCGGCCGAGACGCCGGACTTCACGTCGGCGAGAAAGGTACTGGGCTCGGCCGAGGGGAAGTTGGCCATGTCCGCGTGGATCTCCAGCTCATGGCCCGAGGTGTCGAAGGACTCACCGACGATCCGCAGGTCGGCGGTCTCCTTCTCGTAGGTCACCCGCACCGTGTCACCGACCTTGGTGCTGGTCCGTTCCAGGAAGCGTGAAGGCACCACGACCTGCCCCTTGCCGGTGATCCAGTGCCCGGAGAGCATGTCGTAACTGCCGGAGCGGGAATCCCCTTCGTAGAGGCTGGCCTGGACCGAGCCGGAGACCTGGGCCACGGCGACCTCGGTCTGGAGCTTGCCGTAGTACGACTTCAGCCCCGCCTCGGACTTGAGGGCGGCCCGCACCTTCGCCGGATCGGCGACCTTGGGCCTGGACGTGCCGGCCGTGCTGCTGCTGACGGGAGACGGGCTTGCCGCGTCGTCCACCGCAGGAGGCTCCGGCGGCGCAGGAGGAGCGATGTCGTCCAGCTTGACCGTCGTGACCGTGACCGCGGCACGGCTCTCGGGGTCCTGCGAGGCGCCAACCGCACTCAGGGACGAGGTCAGTCCCACCGCGAAGGTCGCCGCGACCGTGCCGAACGCCACCGCGAGCAGCAGCGCGAGGGCACGCACCGGATGCGTGAAGGGGGTGGCGAGGCCGTAGGTCACCGGCCGAGGCAGGGGCAGCCGTCCCATCACCCGGTGCGCCCACTGCCCGCGCCCCGTGCGCGGTGCCCGGCCGACCGCGATGGCCTCGACCGTGTGCAGGCGTCCGGCGCGCAGTGCCGGGACCAGCGCCGCGAGTCCCACGACGAGCAGTGCGGCGGCCGGCACCGCGACATCCACCCACCAGGCCACCGAGAGCGAGACGGTGCCGTACATCTCCTGGGTGTCCGCCAGCAGCGGCACCGCCAGGAGGTTGCCCAGCACAACGCCCACGGCGATGCCGGCACCGGCCGGAATCAGCGCCTGGGCCACGTAGGCGCGGACGACCTCGCGCGGAGTGAAGCCGATGGCCTTGAGGATGCCGATCCTGCGCAGGCTGGTGCCGACCGCACCGCTGATCACACTGCTGACGATGATCACCGACATCACGATGCCGAGCACACCGAAAGCCATCACGAACGGGACGGTCGCCGCCGCACCCTGATCAGCGGCGCGCTTGGTGTCCAGCCAGGACTGGGTACCCAGCAGCGCCCCGGACTTCACGGAGGCGGCGAGCTTCGCCCGGTCGGCGAGGATCTGCCTCTTCGTGCTCGCGGAGTCGAAGCGGTAGAGCATCTGACTCGTGACGGTGTTGCCCTGCGAAGCCAGCGCGTCGACCTGCGCCGAGGTCGCCCAGGCGTCGGCGGACCTGCCGGCCGACACGGCGAAGCCGACGACCGTAAGTGTCGGGGCGTTGGCGGCGTCCGACGCCTTGAAGGTGGAGCCGATCTCGACGGAGGGGCCCTCGAACGACGCGCCGAGCACGATCTCGCCCGGCTTCTGCGCCCACCGGCCGGACTTCAGTTCCACGCGGTCCACGTCACCGTCCGGACCGGACCGCCCGACCAGGGTCAGCGTCGGCATTTGGAAGCCTGACTGGTCCACCGGGCGGAACGCCGTGGACGGGTACGGCCCAGCGCTCGCCGTGACACCGGCCAGCTTCCCGGTCTCCGCCAGCTGCGCCGCACTCGCCTTGGCCGGATCGAACTGTGCGGTGATGTGCGCGCCCCGCTGCTTGTTGAAGGCGTGGTCGAAGGGGGCGGCTGCGGCGACCATGAGCGACCCGGCAACCACGGCCGAGGCCACGGCCATCATCGTGGCCACGGCGATCACCACTGTCTGCACCCGCCGCCGGCCCACCCCGGAGCGTACGACCCGGCCCAGCGCGCCGGGACCGAACAGGCTCATCGGACGGCCTGCGCGTACGAGTCGAGGGCGACCTGACCGTCGACCAGGTGAATCGTGCGGCTCGCGCACGCCTCCGCCAGCGTCAGGTCATGCGTCACCAGCACGATGGTCTGTCCCCCGCGGTGCAGATCCATCAGCAGATTGCGGACGTCGTGGCCCGAGGCGGTGTCGAGCGCGCCGGTGGGCTCGTCAGCGAGCAGCAGCGCGGGCCGGTTGATCAACGCCCGGGCGACCGCGACCCGCTGGCGTTCACCTCCGGACAGCCGGCCCGGGTAGGCGCGGGCATGTTTCTGGATGCCCAGCATCTCCATGAGCTCACCCGCGCGGGCCGCGGCCTTGCGCCGGCTGGTCCCGGTCAGCTGGGCCGGGAGCTGGATGTTGTCGGTGACAGTGAGGTCGTCGAGAAGATTGAAGAACTGGAAGGCCATGCCGATGTGCTCGCGACGGAACCTGGCGAGTGCGTGCTCGCTCAACTGGTCGATCCGTCGCCCGGCCACGATCACGGCTCCATCGGTCGGCTTGTCCAGGCCGGCGACGAGGTTCAGCAGGGTGGACTTGCCGCTGCCGGAAGGGCCCGTCACGGCAAGGGCCTCACCCTTGGCGACGCTGAACGTGAGCGGTCCGAGTGCCGGCGCGCCGGCGCTGTCGTAGCGCTTCGCCGCACCCTCCAGCTCGATCACTTGATGCATACGAGTTGTCCGTCCTTCACGGTCGCGAGGCACATGCCGTTTTGTCGGCCCCGCGAATCTAAAGGCTGCCGCGGATGGGGCGCGTCGGCCGTGGAACCAACATCAGGCCCTTCCTCCGGAGGGTTCGGCCGCGGAGTCATACCTGAGAAGGAGTCCTCTGGGACAACGCCCTGAACGGACAGGCGGACGCGGGCCGGGCGGAGAGCGCACGACAATGTGGGGATGGAGACGGAAGACCGGCGCAGCTGGCATCAGCAGCTCATCGACGCGTTACGCCCGGAGGCGAAGGCCTCCCCGCTGTCTCGGCGAGCGGTGCGCACCGATGTGGCGCTGGCGGTCGTCCTGACCGTCATCGCCCTGTTCGTGGCGGTGCGCTATCCCGGCGGCGGGCCGGTGAACATCGACCCGAAGGCCAATGTCGGGGCCGGGGTCCCGGCCCCGCCCTCGCCGCCCGTCCCTGGTCAGGCACCCGTGGAGGACGAGCCCTCCTCCGTGCCCTGGGCCCTGGTCGTCCTGTCGACGCTGCCGCTGGCAGCCCGGCGCCGGTATCCGCTGACCCAGTTCGTGGCGGTACTGGGCGCGGCACTGGCCATCGGCAGCTCCGCCTCCTGGATCACCGTCCTGGCCTGTGTCATCGGTGCCTACAGCGCCGTCGTATACAGCCGATACCGGATAGCGGCGATTGCCGTCCTGGTGATCGCCGCCGCGCTGTCCGGTCTCGCTTTCCGCAACGCGGACCCTGTGCTCCCGGGATGGTCCAGCCCGGGATTCGTGCTGCTGGTGGCCGGGATGCTGGCCAGCCTCGTCCGCTTCCTGCAACTGCGGCTGGCCTCCAGCCGGGACCGGGTCACACAACTGCAGGAGGCTCAGGAAGAGGCCACGCGCCGGGCCGTCGAGGAAGAGCGTGCCCGCATTGCCGCCGAACTGCACGACGTTGTGACCCACAATGTGAGCGTGATGGTGATCCAGGCAGGCGCGGCCCGCAAAGTGATGGATGTGGTACCCGAGCAGTCGAAGGAGGCACTGCTGGCCGTCGAGGCGGGCGGCCGGGCCGCCATGGCCGAACTGCGCCATGTGATGGGCCTGTTGGCCGCCCCGGACCGCGAGAGGCCCGACGGCCTGGAGCCCCAGCCCGGGCTCGCGCAGCTCGACGCGCTGGTCGCACGAGTACGCGCCGCCGGGACGCCCGTGAGCGTCGAGGTGTGGCTGCCGCCGGATTCGCTCCCACCCGGGGTGGACCTCGCGGCGTATCGCGTCGTACAGGAGGCGCTGACCAACACGATCAAACATGCGCGCGGCGCGGAGGCGTCCGTCGCCATCGGTTACACCGACGACGGGCTGGAGATCGAGGTCACGGACACCGGCGGCGACAAGGAATCCCCGCCGGTGGAGAGCAACGGCCGTGGCCACATGGGGCTGCGCGAGCGGTTGGCCGTCTACAAGGGCGAGCTGACGGCCGGGCCGACAAAGGCCGGCGGATACCGGGTCACGGCCCGTATCCCGCGGAGCACCGTATGAACATGGACCAGCCACCGCTGCGCGCCGTCATCGCCGACGACCAAGCCCTCGTACGCACCGGTTTCAAGATGATCCTGGCCGCGGACGGCATCGAAGTGACGGCCGAGGCGGCCGACGGGTCCGAGGCTGTCGCAGCGGTCCGCCGTACGCGGCCCGACGTCGTCCTCATGGACATCCGGATGCCGGAGATGGACGGCATCGAGGCCACCAGGCGCATCCTCGGCGACGCCGGCCCGGACGGAACGCGGGTCATCATCCTCACCACGTACGACCTTGACCACTACGTCTACGCCGCGCTCACGGCCGGCGCCAGCGGCTTCCTGCTCAAGGATGTCACCCCCGAACATCTGGTCTCCGCCTTACGCCTGGTGCAGTCCGGCGACGCTCTCCTCGCGCCCACGATCACTCGTCGGCTGATCGAGCGGTTCGCCCATCGCGACGAACCGCAGACCATCGCCGCGCACCGCGATCTGTCCGACCTGACCCCGCGCGAGCTCGAGGTGCTCCGCCTTCTCGCGACGGGTCTCAGTAACGCCGAACTCGCCTCCCGGCTGTTCCTCAGCCCGACCACGGTCAAGAGCCACATCGGCCGCATCCTGTCGAAGCTGGACCTGCGCGACCGGGTCCAGGCCGTCGTCTTCGCCTACGAGACGGGTCTGATCGCCCCGGGCGGTGGCGCCTAGCTCAAGCGTATGTCCAGCATCCCGGGCGTCGCCGCAGACCAGTGGCTGTGTCACTCTTCGCTGATGTCGTTTCGACATGAGTTCGGGAAGTCACTCGCGGAGCTGCCGCGTGATCGATGTCGATGAAAATTGATGTCACTCAGACGCCTTTGAGGGCTGCGCTGGCGAAGCGGCGCTCGGCAAGTTCAGCCGACTGCGGTCTGCTCAGCCAGGGCTTTGGTGTGGGCGAGGCGGTAGGAGTCGGTCCCGGTCTCGATGATCGTGCCGTTGAAGGTCAGCCGGTCCACGATCGCCGCGCAGAGACGCGGGTCGGTGAACGTCTTCGTCCAACCATCTGGGGCTGGCACTTGTTCCCTCACAAGAGTTGCCGCTGCCACCTGGCCGTATCCCGCTCTGTCAGTCCTCGTTGGTTCTCGCGGTGGCGCCCCGGTTTTCAAGGTGCTGCCTTGACCGTTCAGGTGCGAGGAAGGTGTGCCGGTGGCCGAGGCCAGACTCCAGGTCATCGCGGGCGGGGCCGTCCCGCAGCAGCCCCTGGCGACGGACCCGTGGCAGTTCCAGGCCGTGTGTGTCGATGCGTTCGTCGCCTCGTGGCGGGCTCGCGGGTTCAGCCCGGTGACCATCGACAACGACATCGGCCTGCTGGAGCGGACCCTGTCCGCGTTGGGGCGGCCGGCGTGGGAGGTGACGCCGGAGGACATCGACCGCGTGGTCGGTGACCTGGCGGTGAAGGGCCGGGCGACCTCGACCCGGCGCGAGTATGTGCAGATCTTCAAGGGCTTCCACCGGTTCCTGCAGGCCCGCAAGGCGGCCGAGATCGAGGCCGCGTTCGGCGTCCGCCTGGTCTGTCCGGTCGACGAGTTCAATGCCTCCCGGCATGTCGGCGACGACTCCCCGGCCCTGGTGCCGCCGCCGACACCGGAGCGAGTGGCGGAATTCTTCGACTTCATGAAGCAGCGGATCGCGACCGCGAGGAAGTACGGGCCCGCCGCAAGGGACTATGCGCTGTTCCGGACGCTGTATCACGCCGGGGTCCGCTCGGAGGAGGCATCGCTGCTGGAGCAGCCGGATGTGCACTTCTCGCGGGGCCCGTTCGGCAAGCTGCACGTCCGCTTCGGCAAGGGAGCCCACACCTCCGGGCCACGGCCGCGCTGGGTGCCCATGCTCGACGGCCTGGACCTGGTGCTGCGGTGGTTCCTGGAGGACGTGCGGGGCAAGTTCCCCGACTCGCCGGTGCTGTTCGCCGACGAGTCCGGCGGAAGCCTGCATCGCGGGACCATCCGCAACCGGCTGCGCTATCTGATGGAACTCGAAGGCCGCCCCGCCGCCGAACGGTTCAGCCCGCATGCCCTGCGAAGAGCCTGCGCGACCCACAACTACGAACGCGGCGTCGACCTGGTGGCGATCCAGCAGATGCTCGGGCACTGGACGGTCAGCTCGACCATGCGCTATGTCCGGCCCTCCGCGACCTTCATCGAGGACGCCTATCAGCGGGCCGTCGCTAGCACCCTGGCCGAGTTGACCGGGAAGGACACCACGGCATGAAGATCCGATGGCGGCTGCGGATGGCCGCCGCCCAGCGCGAGGTGTGGACCGGGACGGAACTGCGGCGGCTGCTGGCCGAGAAGGCCGGCCTGGAGCTGTCCTCGGCGTCGGTGTCCGCGCTGTTCACCAGGGAGCCCTCGCAGGTGAAGATGACCACCCTGGCCGCGTTGTGCACCGCGCTGGAGTGCACCCCCAACGACCTGATCGAGGTCGACGCGACCCCCGTTGAACGGCCCGTCGCACCGCCCCGACCGGTCGCCGATCTTCCCAAGGCGGCCTCCGCCCGGGGCCGGTCGATGCCGCCCCTGTGACCGGCGGAGACTGCGGTGGGCAAGAAGCAGCGGGACTGCGTCACATGCGGGGCCCCGGTCGGCTATCGCGACCGTGAGCACTGCTGCCGGTGCTGGCGTCGGATGCAGGAGCAGGCAGCGAAGGCGGCATGTCCGTCCTGCGGCAAGGACCGCGTGCTCCAGCCGGACACCGGCCGGTGCATCACCTGCTCGCGGGTCTGCCAAGAGTGCGGCCATCCTGTCCGTGCGGCCCAGAGCAGTCTGTGCCGGGACTGCCGCCGCAAAGCCGAGCGGCTCGCCGCCCAGCAGCCCTGCCCGCGCTGCGGCAAACCCGGCTATCTCCGGGAGGACACCGGCTGGTGCGGGTCGTGCTCGCGCCCGGGTCCGCCGAAGCAGACGCCGCGAGTCTGCCGCGAATGTGGGCAGTTGCGGCGCCATGCCGGTCTGGGGCTGTGCTCGGCCTGCTGGCAACGGCACCCCGGCCGCCCCTTCATCCGCGGCGAGCATCTCCGTGACCAGCTCACCGACCCGCCCGCCTGGCTCGACGACTTCGTCGCGCATGTCGCAGCCCGCTTCTGCGTCGCCCGGGCCTGCGGCCTCGTCACCGACCTGGGCCGGATCCTGAACGACGAGCACGCCAACTCGCCTCAGGCCCTGCTGGAGCGATCCGGCAAAACCGGACGGTCGATGGGCTCCTTCGCCCGCGCCCTGGAGGACTTCTTCACCCTCCACGGCCTGGCCCTGCCCACCAACCAGGCCGAACGGCTCGCCGCCAGTCGGCGCAAGCGCCGCATTGACGCCGTCCCCGAACCCCTTCGGCCCGCTGTCGTCGCCTTCGACGCCTCCCGCATGCGAGCCCAGGACCGGGCCCGCCGGGCCGGCACCCGCCCCCGCAGCGATCACACCCTGGAAACCGCCCTGTCCATCCTGCGCGACCTGGCCCGCTTCCTCACCGAGCACCGCGGCAAGAACGACTGGGCCCTGGTCGACGTCCACGACATCGAAGCCTTCCTGGCCAGCCTGCCCAAGGCCCGCAAGCGGCAGCTGGTCGTGCTGCGGCAGTTCTTCCGCTTCGCCCGCTCCCAGCGCATCGTGCTCATCGACCCCACCCGCACCCTGACGGCGAAGGAGCCGACCGGCTTCCGCGGCCGCACCCTCACCCTCGACCAGCAGCGCGAACTCTTCCGCCGCTGGACTACCGACGACCTCGTCCACCCGCACGAGGCCCTGCTCGGCATCCTCTCCCTGCTGCACGGTGCCTCCAGCGCAGAGGTCCGGATGCTGAAGATCGCCGACATTGACCCGCGGACGCAGACGATCCGGCTCGGCAAGCGACCCCACCCGATGCCGCTGGACCCTGCCTCCTGGACGGTGCTGCAGCGGTGCCTGGCCCACCGCGCGGCATGGCCGACGGCCAATCCACACGTGATGGTCACCAAGGGAACCAAGGCCGGGCGGAGCCCGGCCTCAACTGCCTACCTCTCCCACGTTCTCGACGACTGCGGATATCCGCCTCGCATGATCCGCTGCACCCGCCTCGTCGACCTGGTGAACACCATGGACCCCAAGCTCGTCGCCGCCGCCTTCGGGATGGACCCGCAGGCCACCTTGATCTATCTCGCCGAACGCGTCGACGAGGGGCGACTTCACCGACAGACGCCATAGCGCGGACTCGAACTTCCCACGCAGTGCGGCCCGTTGTGGCATCCTGACCACAGCTCTCGTCGGGACCATTGCCGACAGGCGGCTCGTGACCGCCGGAGAGTACGCAGCCATAACGGATCCCGGACCGGGCACCTACTGACTCAAACCGGGTGAACCTGCCAACGTTCATGATCGTTGGACCGGGCTGTTTCGGCTGCGGTAAGCCGCCCCGTCAGCGCGGAGGACAACAACGCTGACGGAGATGTCATGGCGGCGGTTCTGCCGTTCCTGTCCAGCCTTCCCGGCAGGCTCGTAGCCCTCGGCCTGATCTACTTCGGTCTCGTCGCGGTGCCGACCATGGCCGCCGTGTTCTTCCGCTCGCCCAATCGCCAACAAAACGCGAAGGAAGTGCTTCAACTGCTTCTGACCTGGGGACGCCAGCCACCCGCCCAGCGCAGAGGACGACGACGCTTGCCGCCTCCGAACCCGTGATGTTTCGGCGGCACCTCGCACGAGTTCGCCGGAACAAGTGCGCTTTGCTGAAGGACTCGTTGGAGGCGATGGCGACGCTGTTCTTCTCCTCCCGCTCGGTCAGGATGGCTAGGGCGACGTTCAGTGGCCCCACCAAGGCGACTCCAACTGGCCTCAGTGGGAGGGCGTTCGGGGGCACTGAGGGGTAGTGGCGAGGCGAAGTGGCCCCACCTTGGCTGGAGGTGTGGGTCGACCTGGCCGGGCAGCGGGTGAAGTGCTACCTGTTCGCGTTCCGCCTGGCCTATTCGGGCCGGGCCGTCCATCGGATCTCCCGTTCCTGCGGGCAACAGGCGTTCTTCGAAGGACACGTGCACGCCCTGTCCGTGCTGGGCGGGGTGCCGGCCGGGCAGGTGCGCTACGACAACCTCACCCCGGCCGTTCGCAAGGTGATCTTCCGTAGTCGGCTGCGAGAGGAGAACCCGAAGTGGACCGCGCTGCGCGAGTTCTACGGGTTCCGTCCGTTCTATTGCGAGCCGGGACTGCGCGGCGCCCACGAGAAGGGCGGAGTGGAGGGTCAGGTCGGCTACTTCCGGCGCAACTACCTCACCCCGGTCCCGCGAGTGGCGACGCTGGAGGATCTCAACCAGCAGATCACCGTGTTCGAGGAGCGCGAGCTGGACCGCCGGATCCGTTCGCGGATCCGCACGATCGGCCAGGACTTCGCCCGGGAAGCGCCGCACCTGCTGCCGCTGCCGCCGGAGCCGTTCGAGACAGCGATGACCTTCCAGCCGAGGGTCGACCGCTACAGCCGGATCACGGTGAAGATGTGCTCGTACTCCGTCCCGGTCCGCTTCATCGACCGCAAGGTCACCGTCCACCTGACCGGCGACACGCTCGTCGTGTTCGAAGGCCGCCGTGAGATCGCCCGCCATGCCCGGCTCGCCGGCCGCGGCCTGGAGCACCTGGTGCTGGACCACTATCTGGAAGTGCTGCTGCGCAAACCTGGCGCTCTGGACCGCTCCGAGGCACTGCACCAGGCCCGCGCCGAGGGCACCTTTACCGCCGAGCACGAGGCGTTCTGGGCCATGGCCAAGCAGCGGCTCGGCGAGATCGAAGGAACAAAAGCCCTGGTCAGGATTCTGCTCCTGCACCGTCACCAACAGCACGCCGATGTGCTCGCGGGTCTGCGGGGCGCCGTCGAGCTGGGCACCTGCAGCCCTGGAGGCCCGCAAGGCCGCCCAGGCCGCCGGCCGGGCCCCCACCGTCACCGCCACACCGGCGCCGCCCGTTCAGCCGGGACCGCTTGACCCGCAGCTGCCACAGGTCTGCCACCTCACTCCGCGCCGCCTGGCCAGGCCCCTGCCCGAAGACGCCCGCCCGCTGCCCCGCCTGGAGCAGTGGGACGAACTGCTCCAGCTTCGCCGGAAGGATTCGTCATGACTGCCGTCCATCACGCGCTGACCGCCCAGGCGTTGGACGCCGCGATCGACACCGCCTGCCGGATGCTGCGGCTGCCCACCATGCGGGCGCAGCCGCCGACACCATCGCCCGCGCCGAACGTGAAGGGCTCTCCTACGCCGGGTTCCTCGCCGAACTGCTGATGGCCGAGTGCGAGGACCGCGACCGCCGCCGGGCCGAACGCCGCATCCGGGCCGCTCACTTCCCGCGCGAGAAGTCCCTGCGCGACTTCGACTACAGCGCCAACCCCAACGTCGATCCGGCCGTTATCCACTCCCTCGCCACCTGCGATTGGATCACCATGGGCTACCCGCTGTGTCTGATCGGCGATTCCGGCACCGGCAAGTCCCACCTGCTGATCGCCCTGGGCACCGCGGCCGCCATGGCCGGCCACCGCGTCCGCTACACCACCGCAGCCAGCCTGGTGAACGAGCTCGTCCGAGGCTGCCGATGACAAGCAGCTCGGCAAGACCATCGCCCGCTACGGACGCGTCGACCTGTTGGAAATCGACGAACTCGGCTACCTCGAACTCGACCGCCGCGGCGCCGAGATGCTCTTCCAGGTCCTGACCGAGCGGGAGGAGAAGAACAGCATCGCGATCCCTCCAACGAGGCGTTCACCGGCTGGTCCAAAACCTTCACAGACCCGCGGCTCTGCGCGGCGATCGTGGACCGGCTCACCTTCAACGCCACCCTCATCGAGACCGGCACCGAGTCCTACCGCCTGGCCCGCACCAAGGCCAAGAACAACGGCACCCAGTAGAAGCCTGTCCTTGAATGGCGCTGCCCACGGATCATGGACCGTGTTTCACTTCCCTCATGTCAACAACTCTCGGAGCGCCCCGACCTGACCAGGCTGCCTACATGCTGCGGGCTGCGGGCAGCATCGCCGGCCGCGGCTACAAGCAGGAGTTAATGGAGTTGCTGGACGTCCAGTCAGGGCAGACCGCGCTCGACGTGGGATGCGGCCCGGGTACAGACCTGCCGACGCTGGCAGAACGCGTCGGCGTGAGCGGCACAGTGATCGGCGTGGACCGTGACCCGGCGATGCTGTCCGAAGCCCGCCGACGCACCAGCGACCTGCCAGTAGTGGAGATCCGCGAGGGAGACGCCCACGCCCTGCCCGTCGAGCCCGGCACGGTGGACCGGGCCAAGATCGACCGGGTCCTCATGCATGTCGCCGAGCCGGCCAGCGTGCTGGCACAACTCCACCTGGCCACGCGGCCAGGAGCGCGGATCGCTCTGGCGGAGCCGGACTGGGACACCCTGGTGGTCGATGCGGAGGATCTCGACACGAGCCGAGCGTTCACGCGTTACACCACGTCGGAAGTGGTCCGTCACGCCACCATCGGCCGCAGCCTCGCCCGTCACGCGGACCAGGCAGGCTTCGTCGTCGAGACAGTGAGTGCCACGACCCCGGTCTTCCTCGACTTCCAGGACGCGGATCGCACCCTGGGACTCGGCCGCAACATGCAGCAAGCCTTCCAGGACGGTCGCATCGACGAAGCACGCGGTCGTCGGTGGTTCGTCTCGCTCTCTGAGGGACCTTTCTTCGCTTCCTTCACACTCGTCACCGTGATCTGCTCCCGCTGACGAAGGGCCGGGACTCGCGCGGTGACAACTGCGCAGTCCCGGTTCCCGATCCGGGGCCCGGCGGTCCCAAATCAAGCCGCCCCGCGGAGCCACCTCACAACGCCTGATCTTCACAAATCGCCCGCAAGTTGGGGCCAGTTGGAGTCGCCTTGGTGGGGCCGCTGAACGCCGCCCTAGCCAGGTCAGGACCTGGAACAGCAGCTCAGCGCCTCGCCGGTCGAGTTCCATGTGTTGGGTCGGGGACGGGACGCCGTGCGCCCTTCCGGGTGTCGGTTTTCCCGTCCCCGCCCGCTGAACCGGACGTGCCCGTTGGCCGAGCATCCGGCTCTCCACGTGATCCGCTGAGTCGAGCGAGGTATTCGCTGACCTGGCCGACGAAGGCCACATCATCGTGGTTCGTCCGGCGGAAGCGTGCTCCGTCGGGATCGACCCCCCGCCCCAGCAGGAGCCGCCCGACCTTCTCGCGGCCCCGACCGTTTCCTACGGCCTGGTGGGCGCCTTCACCCCGACGAGCCTCGATGAGCCGGACGGTGAGGAAGAGTTCGAGGACAGCTGGGACGAGGACGACGATCCGCTCGGCCCACCGGACGATGCCGTCGACGGTTCCCCCGAGCACGAGCCCTCCGTCGCTCCTGCCCGCGTTCTCCCCCGCCCGTCCCGGATCTACGACGCCGCCCAGGAGGCAGCCCAGTGGTAGCAGCCCACCATGCCGACCCCGTCCCCGAAGGGGGACAGCGGGTGGCGGCGTATGCGCCGCCGACCACACGGGACGGCTTGCAGCAGTTCGTCAGTGCTCCCCCACTGCGGGCCCAGCCCGCCGAAGATGAGGAATGGTCCCTCGAGGAACGCCTGGACTACCACTCCCGGTTCGTCGTCCTGACCACCCGGCCATAGAGCGCATCTCTCTGTCGGTGCGGCGGCTGATGCTCCTCATGCACGCCGACCGCTCCCCGGTTCGCCTTGACCCTGAGATACGCCTCCCAGACCACATGCTTCGAGATCTCGAACGACTTCGACCCGCTCACCCGGCTCCTCCCGGCATCGCCGGTTGACCGCCAAACAGGCCAGGATGATCCGTCCCCTTCGCTCCACCCGCACTACCAGGCTTCGTCACTACTACGAGACGGTCCGTCCCCGTCCCCCGCATCGGTACTCCGCCCCTTGCGGTGTTGGCCGCTTGGGGTTCTCCCTCCCGCTGCCGGACAGGCTGTCCAGCGGCCGTATCGGGGCGACAGGTTCTCACATTCCGTGAAAGAGCCCGGGCCAGGCTCGCGCCGCCTACATACCGGACGCCATCCGGGCAGTCAGCAGGCCCCCCGGACTTGTCCCAGATCCCTGGTCTCGCCCTGGTTTCGACGCCACTGGAATTTCTTACGACACGTCATCAGCGGTTCGCTCACGCTCGCCTTCCTGACCCACACCTGACGCGATCAAAGTCGCGCCTTTTCCCGCAGCACTCACCACGACCGGCACTTATGAGGGGGCGGGGGTCGGCAGCGGCCGGTAGACGCCTTCCCCGCGCAGCCGCTCCATAAGGCTGAACAGGGGTATCAGGTAGCCGCCGTCGAAAGCCTGCGTGCTCATGACCCACCACAGTAGGAACCCGCACTGACATCCAGGTACCGAGTTTCGCCGCCGACCGGCCTGGGGCAGGTCCGGGCGCGGCCCGAGAGGGGCTCGCGGACGACCAGGTCACCCCCTGACCGCTCCCGCATCGTCATCGAAGTCGGCTGACCACCTGGCCCCGACCGGGCGGGCACGGACTGCGCGATACGGCGGTCACGAACGGGCGGCGCCGGGGACAATGTCCGATTGGCCGCCGGCGGACCGGGGACGGTAGATCAGCGACCTGGCGCAGCGCGGGCGAAAGTCGATTCGGCCGATCCGGGTCGGTGCCGTACAGTTCACGGTACCGACGCGGGGTGGAGCAGCTCGGTAGCTCGCTGGGCTCATAACCCAGAGGTCGCAGGTTCAAATCCTGTCCCCGCTACTCAGACGTGAAGGCCCGGTGTATACCGGGCCTTCACTGCGTCTGGGCGCGTTCGAATAATGCTCTGCCCAGCCCATTAAAGGAAAACCACGGTGCGCGGGATGCGGCCAGGCCCGCATCCCGCGCTGAGTTGCTCCGCTGACATGAGGCTCTCCGGCGAAGGCCGGACGGAGCCGGGTTGGCCCACCGCGTGCTTGCTCAGGAGGCCTTGGACGCGGTGTTCGCGATGGCCTCGATGAGGCTCGGCCACAACTGTTCCGGCAGGTCGTGACCCATCCCAGGAATCACGATCAGTTCGCTGCCGGGTATCGCGGCGGCGGTTGCCTGCCCGCCGCTGAGGCCGACAAGGGGGTCCTCCTGGCCGTGCAGGACCAGCGTGGGAACGTTGACGGAGCGTAGATGGGGGGTACGGTCCGGTGATGCCAGGATGGCGGCGTACTGGCGGAGGTAGCCCTCCGGCCGGTGCGCGCGGTCGTAAGCCGCCGTCACGCGCTCCCGAAGCACATCGGGAGCGACCGGGAACGCCGGAGAGCCGATGACGGACGCCCGGTTCACTCCATCGGCGACGATTTCCTCCCGGGTCAACGGCGCGCCGGTGTAGCTGGGCATCGCCGCTCGGGCTCGCTGGGAGGCATGGCCGACGGAACGATCCCCGGTGGTGGACATGATCGAGCAGAGCGACCGCACGCGATGCGGGTGGTCGATCACCATTTGCTGGGCGATCATGCCACCCATGGAGGCGCCGACAACATGCGCGGCGGGAATCTCGAGCGCGTCGAGCAGGCCCGCGGCGTCCTGGGCCATGTCGGCGAGCAGATAGGGCACGCGGGAGGTGTCGCCCGCGAGCACAGCGGCCACGTCCGGTGGCGGGTGCTCGTCGAGGCTAGTAGACAAGCCGCAGTCGCGGTTGTCGTAGCGCACAACGAGGAAGCCGCGGTCGGCAAGGGCGGCGCAGAACTCCGGGCGCCACGAGGTCATCTGAGCGCCCAGCCCCATCACAAGAAGCATGGCGGGATGCTCCGGGTCGCCGAAGACGTCATACTCGAGCTCGATCCCGTTGGACTTGGCGCGCGGCATCGCGTGGCTCCTTGGTGGCCTGGGGCAGGATCGTACCGTCCAGTCGGTACGGTAGCGGTGTCCCGGCCTTGCGGCACCTCCCCGGGGCCGAAATCAGCCAGACCGTGTGCCGTTCGGAAACTCATCGCCCCTGGTCAGGCTGCGTATCTGTACTCGTTGATCACGCCGCCGAGTATTCGGGTGCGTAGAACCCGGTGAGCGGACGGGGCGACCATGGGCGTCGGGTGCTCCCGGACGAGGGGAGGGAGCTGTCGACGAGCCTGGTGGGGGCGATGACCGTTGTAATGCCGGGCGTACGCATCGAGGACGTGCCGGGCGTGGAACTCGTTCCAGATCAAGAGGTGGTCGAGGACCTCGCGCCGCAGGGTGCCGATGACCCGTTCGCAGTGGGCGTTCATCCGAGGGGCCCGCGGCGAGGTCCTCACAGCCCGGATGTCGTCGGCCGCGAAGACCGCGTCGAAGGAATCGGTGTACTTCGCCTCCCGGTCGCGGAGCAAGAAACGCAGGGAGTCCACCCGCATACCCAACTCGACGGCAAGGTTTCTCGCCTGTTGCACCGTCCAGGGACCCGGTGGGATGGGCAGTCACTCCCGCGATGTGCAGCCGGCGTGTGCCGTGCTCGAGGAACACGAGCGCGTACACCCGGCGCAGATCGACCAGGTCGATGTGGACGAAGTCGCAGGCGATGATGCCCTCGGCTTGCGCGGTCAGGAACTCACGCCACGTCGGGCTGCTGCGGCGTGGGGCTGGATCAATGCCCGCTGCGGTGAGGATCTCCCAGATCGTCGTCGAGCCGACCGGGTGTCCGAGCCGGACGAGTTCCCCTTGGATCCGTCGGCAGCCCCAGCGCGGATTCTCCCTGGCGAGCTGCAGCACCAGAGCCTTCACCGCACTCGCGGTCGACGGTCGACCGGGCCTGCTCCGGCGCTTACTGTAGTCCCACCTCCGGGCGATCAGCCTGCGGTGCCACGCCAGCAGCGTCGTGGGCGCCACCGGGAACACCTGCGCCCACCGGCGCCGGGGGATCAGCGAGGACAGCCCTGCGAACCACAGCCGATCCGTCAGCTCATAGCGCACCGGCTTCGTGAGCTGCCTGCGCAGCACCCCGTTCTCGTGCCGCAGCACCAGCAATTCCGCGTCCTTCGCCATGTCCCGGCGTAGCAGCACCGCCGGGACCACGAGCAGCTTTCGCGCCACCTGGTACACCAGTGAAACGATCACCCGGACAGGGTTCCAGCAGACCGTGATGCCGCGCCAGACCACCTCCAAGCAGCAGCGATGAGTTTCCGAACGGCACACGGTCGGCGTTGACCAGGTCGAGCACGACCTGCTCGTCATCGGTCTCATAGGGCCGCACTGAACAACTGCGCGCCGCCACCGCGGCCCTGCTTCAGACCAAGCGTCTGACCCACAGATCCCCCTCCGCACCCCTTCAGTCCCTCCGCATGACGTACGTCGGCGTCATCGGCGACAACTGGGCCCCTCGTGACCAACAGCCCGCCCCCACCGCACCGGGTCAGCGGCCATCGCCCCTGAGCCGGTGGGCTCGTTACCGCCCGGAGGTCGGTGCCGTCAGCGGCCGCTGGACCGGCTTCCGCCACGGCGCCAGCCGGATGCCTTGCGCGACCGGTAGGTCTCCCCCGCCGCAACGCGCTGCTGGTTGGCCACGAACCCTTTCTCGGCGGTCTCCGCCTCGGTGCCCCGGCAGGCTGGATGTCCCCACCCCTGCGGGTTCTTCGCGATCGCCTCTCCGGTGGCGTACGGCCGACCGCAGCGGCATCGTCCTGGAAACTTCGCCGGGATGCAGCCCGCCGGGAGCGTAGCCTCCTCCCCTCGCGGTGACTCTTCCTTCGACGCTCGCGGACTCGACCGCTGCGTGGGCGGAACGGAACGCCGACTTCGGCTGCGAGTGCCAGCAGGCGCAGCGGGCTCGGTCGGCGGCGGGGCGGATCCGTACGAGGTTCCTGCAGGCTGCTGGGTGCGGGCCGCGTGGCTGGCGGCCTGGTCAGCGAAGGCGTTCAGTTCGTCCCCGCCGACCTGGTGCGCCGCAACGTGTACGAACTCCACCGCGCGGCTGGCCAGCAGCGTGTCGATGCGTTCGACCAGGCCCTGGTTGGCCACCGGCTTGCCCGCGGCGGTCTTCCAACCGTTCTTCTTCCAGCCTGGCAACCAGAGGGTGACCGCCTTCATCGCATACTGCGAGTCCATGCGTACCTGCATCGGCACGGCCGGATCCGTTGCCTGAAGCAGTTGCTCCAGTGCGGCCAGCTCCGCGACGTTGTTTGTGGCTGTGCCCAGGGGGCCTGCCTGCCAGCGTCCTGGGGCGCCGTGGGTGTCTGCGATGCCCCATGCCCAAGCAGCGCGGCCTGGATTGCCTTTCGAGGCCCCGTCACAGGCGGCGGTGATCCGTTCCGTCATGCACCGATGATGCCAGCGCCGCAGACCAAGGACACAGAAGGCCAGGACCAATGGCGAACCAGCAGGCTGTCGGTGGCCGGGGGCACCATGTGGGGATGCAGAAGTCGCACCAGCTCCCCGCGCGCAGCACTTCCTGTGTTCCGCTATCACCCCGATCCCGTGGCCACCGGGTCGGTTGTGATGAGCGGCGAGCCGTGCGCTTGCTGTGGTGCAACGTCAGCTCTTGATTGCTCCCTGAGTGATGCCGCTGATGAAGCTGCGCTGGAACGTCAGGTAGACCAGAACGATCGGGGCGATGACGATCAGACTGGCAGCCGCCAGCAACGGGATGTCCGTCGAGTACTGGCCGACGAAGAATCCCAGACCGGTCGGCGCGGTCCGCCGGTCCGGGTCCTGCATCATGACCAGCACTAGGAGGAACTGGTTCCACGACCACATGAAGTACAGGACCGACAGCGTGGTGATCGCCGGCCGGGAGATTGGCAGCAGCACCCGCACCAACACGACGAGGTCCCTGGCGCCGTCGATGCGTGCCGCCTCGACCAGTTCGCCGGGGACGCTGGAGAAGTGCGCCTGCATCCAGTAGACGCCGAACGGCATGAACAGCGCCGCCTCGGCCAAAATGATGCCGAGGTAGGAGCTGGTGAGGCCGACTTCGCGCAGGTTGAAATAGAGCGCCACCACCACGAGCTCCACCGGCAGCGTGAGTCCCAGCACGAACCCGATCGACAGCGTCCGGTTGCCCCAGACCCTCAGTATGGTCAGCCCGTAGGCGGCGAGTGTGGCCAGCACCACCGACAGCGGCACCACGCAGAACGCGATCAAGATGCTGGAACGCATCAGGTCGGTGAAGTGACCCTGCTCCCAGGCGAGCGTGAAGGTCCGCCACGACCAGTGGTCCGGGATACTCAGCCCGCTGACCGGCGAGCCCGGAGGGTGCACGGCGGCCAGGACGATGCCTAGGAACGGCAGCAGCACCATGACCGCCAGCATTATGAGGACTCCGTACCGGACGCCGACACCGCCGCGTGTTCTCATCCCTTGTCCCTCCTGACGTACCGGATGGTGCTGACGATGGCGACCACAAGCACGGTCAGCACGACGGCCAACGCGCTGGCGCCGCCGATGTCGCCCTCTTTGAAGGCGAGCCGGTAGACCAGCAGGGCAGGCACGTTGGTCTGCCCGACCGGGCCGCCATTCGTGGTGACGAAGACGAGGTCGAAGCTGGCCAGCGCCGCGATCGTGGTGATGACGCCGGCGATCGTGATTTCCTTCCGCAACCCGGGCAGGGTGACGTGGCGGAACTGCTGGAACGGCCCGGCGCCGTCGAGGTCGGCCGCCTCGTAGAAAGACGGGTCGATCTTCTGCACCCCGGCGAGGAGGAGCATCATGCACAGTCCGCTCATCGTCCAGGTCCCGATGAGTCCGAGCGCGACCAGCGCCAGGCGGTAGTCGCCCAGCCAGGCCCGGGTGAGCGAGTCCAGTCCCACCAGGCCGAGGAACTGATTGACGACGCCAGACTCGCTATACATCCATCGCCAGGTCACGCCGACGGCGACGAGCGGCAGCACCTGCGGAAGGAAGAAGACGACCCGGAAGAACGTCATTCCCCGGCGCACCTTCCCCATGATCAGGGCAGTCATGAGCAGCCCGACGGCGATGGGGATGACCGAAAAGAAGACGATCAGCACCAGGCTGTGCAGAATGGCCTCATAGAGCGCCGGGTCCTGGAAGATCTCGACGTAGTTGTCCAGGCCTGTCCAGGTCGCCGGCAGGACACCGTCCCACTTCAGCAGGGACAGGCGCAGCGTGTTCAGTGCCGGCCAGATGGCGAAGCCAAGGTACACGCCGAGTGCGGGCAGCACGTAGAGCCAGCCGCGCACCCGCCGTCCGCGGCCGCGCGGGCGGGGTGCGCGGCCAGCGGTGGCTCCGTCTCCGCCGAGGGCCGACGCGTCCCGCGGCGGGGAGACGGGCGTTGTTACGTCATGAGCCATGATGCTCGTCCCACGACTTCTGCAGGGAGCGCAGGAAGTCGTCGGTGGTCATCTTGCCGCTGATGAGGCCTTGGACGCCGGGGGTCAGCTTGTCGATCATGCCGGGAGTCGCGAAGTCGGGGAACGGAACGATCCCGTTGCCCTGCGCCACCGGAGCGAAGCTGGCCGCGATCTGCCGGCTCAGCCCCTTCGCGCCCAGCTTGGCCTTGGTGTCGACCGGCATGAATCCGGTGCCGAATTGAATCTTCGCCGCCTCCGGCGAGCTCAGGTAGTTCAGGAACGCCGCGGCGACATTGGGGTGCTTGGACTTGGATGAGATGGCGTACGCGACGCTCGCCCCCGAGGCAACCTTCACCGGTGTGCCCGACTCCGAGGGCATGAGGAAGAAACCGACGTCATCTCCCATCTCGGACTCGAAGGTGGAGGCGGTCCAGTTCCCGGTCACCACGAACGCGCTCTTGTCCTTGGCGAAGTTGGCCCATGCGTCGGCGTCGGCCGTGGCGTTCGCCGACGCGGGGACATATCCCTTGCGCACCCAGTCGGTCAGCGTCTGGGCGGCCTTCTTCGCGTCCTGGGTCTCGATCGTGGCGCCCGGCCGCCCGTACACCCAGTCCCGGTAGGCGCCGACATCGCCGGTGACGTTGAGCAGCGCGTTCCAGAGGTGGAACCCGCCGGTCTCGAGCGCACCGATGCTCAGCGGAGCGTGTCCCGTGTCCTTCACCCGCTGCATCGCGGTCTCGAATTCGGCCAGCGTCTTCGGGACGTCCTTGACGCCCGCATCGGCCAGGATCTTCTTGTTGTAGAACACACCCAGCACGGAGAGCGCGCCGGGTGCGGCGTAGAGGCCGCCGGCGCCGAACCGCTTGGCCGACTTGTCGGACCTCAGCACCTCAAGGCTGGCTTGCGGGAACTTGCGGTTCCAGCCGTAGGCCTTGGCCCAGGGCTCCAAGTTCAGGACGAGGCCCGCCGGGACAAGGGAGTTCATCGCGCCGGGGTTGTATTCGGCGATGTCCGGCGGCCGGTCGGCCGACATCGACAGTTTGATCGACTTGACGTAGTCGGTGAAAGGCGTCTGCTGGGTCTTGATGGTGACGTTCGGATGCTTCTTGGTGAAGCCGTCGATGAGTGCCTCGGTGGGCGGGTCGTCGGTGTAGGCGAGAGTGAGCGTCACCGGTTCACTGGGCACGGCCGTCGATGCATCGATCTTTCTCGCGTCATCTCCCCCGCTGGAGCCGCCGGTGCCCGCGCAGGCCGTCAGGGCGAGAGCCGCCGCAGTGCCGAGCGCCGCGAGCGCCGTGCGCCCCCGGGCTGGTGCCGTCATACGCATGACCGTCCTCCTTGTGTCTTCAACGGGCCTCCTGACGACCGTTTCGTGCCAGGCCGAACTCGGTGCGCTCAATCTCGTCCAGCGAGTGGCGCAGGGCCCCGTGGACGACGGCGTCTTCCTGGAGGGTCGAGACCTCCAGAGCGGGCTGGTCCAGGGGCTGGTCGGAGAGGTGCCGGCGGACCGCGGCGAGCAGCGTCTCGCCGCACCGGGCCATGGGCCCGCCGATGACCACGAGCCGGGGGTTGAGGATCGCCCGGAACGCGGCGACGCCCTTGGCGAAGCTGTGTGCGACCACGTCGATCGCCTCAAGGGCCGACGGCGTACCGTCAGCAACGGCATCCAGTACGGCGTCGAACGCCCGGCCCCCGGCAGCTTCGATCCGGTCTCGGAACGCGTCGTCGCCGTCGCGTTCGGCGGCCGCCGCGGCCAAGCGAACGATCTTCTCGCCGCCGACCCGTTCCTCGAACGGGCCGAGCCCGTGCGGATGGCGGGAACCGGCACCGGCTCCTGTCCCCGCCCCGTCCTCGAACACGTCGAGGAAGCCGACGTCACCGGCGTCGTTGGAGGAACCACGGTAGAGCTCGCCGTTCAACACGATTCCGGCGCCGACGCGTTCGCCCCAGTGGACCATCACCAGGGAGTCTTCGCGCCGTTCGGCGCCACGCCACCGTTCGCCTTGGGTGGCCAGCTTGACGTCGTTGTCGAGATAGACCGGGCAGTCGAGGGCCTCTTTCAGACGGCGCATGACGATGTCGCCAGTCAGACCGGGCATGCTGGGAATGAGGCGGATCACCCCGGTCGCCCGGTCGACGATGCCGGGCGTGCCCACCGAGGCGAACCAGACGTCGCCGGAACGGACGCCCGCCGAGTCGAGCGTCCGTTCCACCGTGGCCTGGAGCGTCTCCACCGCCCCTTCACCGCTCACACCGGAGCCCAACTGCACGATGTCGGTCGCGGCGACCGTTCCGGCCAGATCCGCCACGGCCACCCTCAGGTCCTGCGGGCTGATCGAGAGGCCGAGCACGAAACCGGCCTCGGCCCGGAACCGCACGAGTTGCGCGGGCCGTCCCGCCCGGGAGGAGTCACGATCGACGGAGCCGAACTCGACAAGGCCCTCCGCGGCCAGTGTGTTGAGGGAGCGGGTGACCGCCTGCCGGGAGAGCCCGACCGCCTTGGCCAGCGCGGACACGCTCATGCTGGGCTCGGCGCGCAGCCGCCGCAGAACGGCTGCGGCGTTTACCTCCCGCATGAACTGCGAGCCGACGGCGACTATTTGCTCCATGAGGATCTCTCCGCCCCCTTGCTAGGCTATTAATTATGGGCCGTACGAAACTAACCCCACAAGGGGCGTGACTTGCGATGTCGGCCGGTGACGGCGGGCAAGTGCCGCTGTGGGCAGGCGCGGTCCGAGGTCTCGCCCACCGCCTTCTCGGACCTGCGGCGGTCGAGGCGATCCGGTTCGTTTCGTCCGCCAACGTGGGGCGTTGCTATGAGTACGAGGCGAGGGGCGGTGTGCTCACCGTCGCCGCGACGGACGGAGTGAGCGCGTCCGTCGCCCTCCATCACTATCTGCGGGAATGCTGCGGTCTGTCGGTGGGCTGGGACACCGTGCTGCCACTGCAGGTGACGCCCCTTCCAGCCGGCCGACTCCGTCAGGGCTCGGCGCGGGTCCGTGAGGGTTACTACCTCAACTTCTGCACCTTCAGCTACACGATGCCTTATTGGGACTGGTCCGACTGGGAACGTGAGATCGACTGGATGGCTCTGCACGGCATCACCATGCCGCTCGCCATCACCGGTCATGAGGCCGTACTGCACGCCGCCTACTCCCAACTCGGCCTCACCGACTACGAGATCCGCGCCTTCCTGGGCGGGCCGGGCTACCTGCCGTTCCAGTTCATGGGCTGTCTGGACGGCTTCGCCGGGCCACTCCCCGCGTCCTGGATCGAGAGCCACCGCGAGCTGGGGGCGCGCATCCTCGAGCGCGAGCGTTCCTTCGGCATGACGCCCGTGCTTCCGGCCTTCACCGGACACGTCCCGCGGGAGGTCGCGGCGGAGTCGGCACGAGCCAGTCGCCGCGACTGGCAGGGGTTCGAGACCTGGGTTCTCGACCCTGCCGACCCGTTGTACGAGCGGATCGGCGCCGAGATCACCCGCGCCCAGATCAAGCTCTTCGGCAGCGATCACCGGTATGCCGCCGACCCGTTCATCGAGATGGTCCCAGTCGACGCCGACCCGGCCTTCCCGGGGCGCGTGGCGGCGGCAACGCTGGCCGGTCTGCGGGCCGCCGACCCAGACGCGGTCTGGGTCATGCAGGCTTGGCCGTTCTCCTACCAGCGGGAGTTCTGGACCAAGGAGCGGGTCACCGCCTTTCTCGGCGCGATACCCGGTGGCCGGATGCTCGTGGCCGATCTATGGGCGGAGCACGATCCGTTGTGGAACCGCCTCGACCAGTTCTCAGGGGCACCTTGGCTCTGGTGTGCGCTGCTCAACTTCGGCGGTCGGACCGACCCGGTCGCCGACCTGCGTCGGGTACCTGCTGAGATCGATGCCGCACTGGCGGCTCCGAGGCCGCCCACCGGTCTCGGACTGGCCATGGAGGCGACACGCAATAACGCCGTCTTCTTCGAGCTTGTGGCCGATCAGATCTGGCACCGGGTCGCGGACGTCGACGCCTGGCTCGACACCTTCGTGGTCCAGCGTTACGGCGAACTGGGCGACCGGACGGACGCGTTGCTGGCTGCCTGGCACGGGCTCCTGGACTCCATCTACGCTGCCCGGAGCCTGCGGATTTTTCCCGAACAGTTCAACGGCGTCATCACCGCCAGGCCCTCGTACGCGCGCATTCCAGGCGGCGTAGCGGAGCTGCGCGCCGACGTGGCCCGAGCCCTCTGGTACCGGCCGACCGTCCTGGCCCAGGCATGGGAACGGATGATCGACGTGGCCGACTACGATCGTGACCTGATCGCCGGTCCGCTGGGGCACGATCTCGTCGAGGTAGGCATCGCCTTCATGGCCAGGGTCGCCGACCGCTATCACCTCGACGCCGTGGAGGAGTCGGTGCAGCTCGGCAGCGCCAGCGCACCGCGCATCGCCCGGTTCCTTCGTGTCTTCGATGACCTGAACCGGATGCTCGCCTGCCGTCGCGAATACACCTTCCAGCACTGGGAGTCGAAGGCGCTGTCGTGGGCCACCGACCCGGCCGACCGCGACGTCCTGCTGGACAACGCCCGCCGCATCATCACCGTGTGGGGCCCCACGGCCGTCCCTCTGCTCGACGACTACGCGGGCCGGCACTGGGGTGGGCTCGTCGGCGGTTACTACCGCGACCGCTGGGAGTTGTGGGCACGTGGCCTCGACCGGGTGCTCAGCGCACCTGGCGACAGCCACGAGGCGGAACTGCGGGAACGGCTCCGCGAACGCGCCGAGGTCTTCCTGCGGGAAGGCCCGGCGCCGCCCCCGGCAGAGCTGGGCGACCTCGCCACTGAGTCCCGCCGACTGTTCACCGCGTACGCGGGCGAGGCTGGCTCGCTCGCCCTCCCGTCCGAGCACGATCAACGAGGAGCACGATGACCCGGGTGGTACCACCGACCGAGCGCCGTAACCCGCGCACCGCTGACATCGACACCCTGAACTCTCGCGATGTCCTCCGGCTTTTGCGGGACGAGGACGCCCGGGCGGTCGAGGCCGTCGGCGCCACGCTCGACGAACTCGGCCGGGCGGTGGACGAGGCACATCGCCGACTCAGCCAGGGCGGGCGGGTGCACTACTTCGGCGCCGGTGCGTCCGGACGGCTGACGGTGCTGGATGCCACGGAGGTCACGCCGACCTTCGGCGTGCCGGGCAACCTGTTCACCGCCCACTTTCCCGGCGGACCCGCCGCCGTCGCCGACTCGTCCATCGACCGCGAGGACTCCGATGCCCTGGGCGCCGCCGACGCCGAGGTGCTCGACGCGAACGACGTGGCGATCGGTGTGACGGCATCCGGAGCCACCCGCTACGTCGCCGGTGCGCTCCGCACGGCCCGAGCCACCGGTGCCCTCACTATGCTGGTCACCTGCAACCCGGACGCCCCGCTGCGCGAGGTGGCCGAACTCAGCATCATCGCCGACACCGGCCCGGAGGCGCTGACCGGCTCCACCCGTCTCAAGGCGGGCACGGCGACCAAAGTGATCCTCAATTCGTTCTCGACAGCCCTCATGATCAAGGCGGGCCGGACGTACGGCAACCTCATGGTCGGGCTGGTCGCCACCAACGCCAAACTCAACGAGCGCGCGGTGAACCTGCTCGTCGACGCGACGGACGAGAATGAGGCAACCTGCCGCAATGCACTGGCCGAGGCGGGCGGGCGAATCCCGGAGGCGCTCGCGCGACTGCTCACCGGCTGCTCGCCCGAGCAGGCGCGGACCGCGCTCAGTGACTACCCGGGCGTCCGGGCAGCCGTCGCCGCGCTGGGCGGGCGTGCTGGATGAGCAGCCGGACCGGTTTCATTGGCGTCGACATCGGCGGTGGAGGGATCAGGGTACGGATCGAGGCCGGACAATCCAGCGCTTCCGGGGAGCTCACGGCACCCGTCCCACGCGCACGAGGCTGGGTCGACCTCAATCGGCTTGCCCCGCGGATCGCCGGGGTCGTCGAGAACGCGGCATCCGACCTGGAGATCGACCGGTTCACCGGAATGGCGATCGGCATCACCGGAATCCCAGGCCTGGTCAGGGACCCGGGCACACTCTGGCACACCCTGCGGGAACGGTTCGACCCGGGAACACTCGTAGTCGCCAGTGACGCGGTGACCACGCACATCGGCGCCCTCGGATTCCGGCCGGGTGTCGTCGTCGCCGTCGGCACCGGCGTCATCACGCTCGGCACCGACCTGGACGCCATCTGGAACCAGTCCGACGGATGGGGATACCTGCTCGGCGACCACGGCGGCGGCGCCTGGATCGGCATGCAGGGCCTGCACGCCGCGCTACGCGCGCACGACGGCCGAACCGGCGGGTCGGAGGCGTTGCACGAACACCTGACGACCCGCTTCGGGCACCCACTGGACCTGGTGACGCTTGTCTACGAGTCGGACTCGGCGGCCCAGCTCCTCGCGTCGTTCGCACCGTTCGTCGCGGAGGCGGCGCGCGCGGGGGACCCTGTCGCCCAACAGATCTGGACGGAGGCCGGGAGGCAACTCGGCCAGACAGCGGCGGCCGCCGCGTCCGGAGTCGAACCGGTCTTTTCCTGGGGCGGCCGGATCTTCGACGCCGCCGATCTCCTGCTGGAGCCGTTCCAGAGCACCGTCCGGGCCCTGATCCCCGACGCCCGTTTCACTCCACCTCGAGGGACCTCGACCGCCGGCGCGCTCGCCCTGGCTCAGGCCGCCGCGAACGGCTCGGTGCGGCCCCACTCCCCTTACCTGTACCTCTTCACCGCCCGGTCGCCAGCGCCGGACGGAGAGTCGATCAAGGCAGGTACGGACAGGTAGTGCTTGGCGCCGAGCCGGGCTTCAAC
>NZ_JBUEGC010000055.1:0-39054 GCF_054963655.1 Streptomyces sp. HSS9-12
GCTCAGGCCACCGCTGCGCTCAGGCCACCGCTGCGCTCAGGCCACCGCTGCGCTCAGGCCACCACTGCGCTCAGGCCACCACCGCGCTCAGGCCACCCCTGCGCCCCGCGGCGTCAGGAACCGTTCCAGCGCCTCGACCACCAAGGCGTGGTCCTCCGCCTGCGGCAGGCCCGAGACCGTGATCGTGCCGACGGCGCCCACGCCCTCGACGATGATCGGGAACGATCCGCCGTGCGCGGCGAAGCCGTCCGGGTCCAGCCGCGAAGCCGCCTCGAACGTCGTGCCCTTCGCCCGGAAACGCATGCCCACCAGGTACGAGCTCTCCGCGTACCGCTCAACGACCCGGCGCTTGCGGTCGATCCACGCGTCGTTGTCCGCGGACGACCGCGGCAGCGCGCAGTGGAACAGCTGCTGTTGCCCCCGCCGGATGTCCACGGCGACGGGCGCTTCGCGCAGCCGGGCGAGTTCCACCAGGAGGGAGCCCAGGTGCCACGCGTCGTCATGGGTGAAGCTGCGCAGCACCAAGCTGCGCTCCTGTGCCTCCAGTTCGCGGATGAGGGCTTCGATCTCGGCTGGGTTCGTCGGGGGAACCGGCCGTCCGGCGCTCCCCGGAGCGGGCTGCGCAGCGCCCGCGCCCTCCCCGCCTTCCGGGCGGCCGGCGCCGCCCGGAGCGACCCGGCCTCCTCGGTCTGCCGACGCCATCATGACTCCCCTCCGATCGTGACCGTACGGCCTTCGCGGGCCGAAATACGTGCTGCCTCGAGGACCTCGAGGGCGTCCGCTGCCTCAAGGGCCGTCACCGGGGGCGGCGTACCCTCGCGCAGGGCGGCGGCCACGCCCGCGTAGTACGCCGGCCAGTCGCCCCGCAGGGTCGGGACCGGGGCGCCGCCGCCGGTCACCGGGGACTCTCCCGCGCCCACCCGGCCCCACAACGATTCGGGCTCCGTACCCCACTCGGGCGCGGTGTCGGGCCGCAGGCCGTCCCGCAGCGCCGTCTCCTGCGGGTCGAGCCCGTACTTCACATAGCCGGCCGCGCTGCCCAGAACCCGGAAGCGCGCACCGAGCTGAGCGGCGGTGGCACTCATCCACAGATGGGATCGGACGCCGCCGGCGTGCGTGACGGCGACGAACGTGTCGTCATCGGTCTGGGCGCCGGGACGGCGGATGTCGGACTCGGCGTAGACCCGTATGGCCGGGCCGAAGAGCACCAGCGCCTGGTCGACGAGATGGCTGCCCAGGTCGTAGAGCAGCCCGCCGAGTTCGGTGGGGTCGCCGGACTCCCGCCAGCCGCCCTTGAGCTGCGGCCGCCACCGCTCGAAGCGGGACTCGAAGCGCTGGATCCGGCCCAGTTCGCCGTCGGCGATCAGCTGCCGGACGGTGAGGAAGTCGTTGTCCCAGCGGCGGTTCTGGAAGACGGACAGCAGCAGGCCGCGCTCCTCGGCGAGGGCCGCCAGTGCGCGGGCCTCGGCGGCGGTCGCGGCGATCGGCTTGTCCACGACCACCGGCAGGCCGTGCTTCAGGGCAGCCGTGGCGATCGGCACATGGGTGCGGTTGGGCGACGCGACGACGACGAGGTCGAGCTCGTCCGCCAGCCCCCACAGCTTCTCGGCCGACTCGACGACACGGACCTGGGGGTGCTCGGCACGGGCCTTGGCCTGCCGTTCGGGACTCGCGGTGACGACCGTGTCGAGGACCAGATCGTCGGCGGCGGCGATCAGCGGGGCGTGGAAGACGGAGCCCGCGAGGCCGTAGCCGACGAGGCCTACGCGCAGGGGGGTACGGGTGCCGGTGCCTGTCAACGTCATGCCGCCACTTAAGCAACGCTGTTGCCAAAGCGCAAGCGCAGTAGAGAATGGGCGGGTGCCGCAGATCCCCGACAGCCACTCGCCGAATTCCCGTACCCCCGTGGCCCCGACCCACACCGGGCCGGCCGCGGCTGCCCGTACGGCCGCCATGAAGCCCAGGCCCTCCATAGCCTCCAGCGCGAGCTCGGGAGCCAACCTGCCTGTGCTGCGCAGCCACAATGCCGCGCTGGTCCTCGACCTGCTTCGTACGGCGGGCGAGGAGGGCATCAGCCGGCTGGAGCTCGCCGAGCGGACCGGACTGACCCCACAGGCCGTCAGCAAGATCACGGCCCGGCTGCGGGCGGATGGCCTGGCCGCCGAGGCCGGGCGGCGGGCGTCGACCGGCGGCAAGCCGCGTACGGTGCTGCGGCTCGTACGAGACGCGCGCAGCGCGATCGGGCTGCACCTGGACCGGGACGAGCTCACGGCCGTCCTCACCGACCTGACGGGCGAGCCCGTCGCCGTACGGACCGTGCCGTTCGACTTCGGTGCGGACGCGACGACCGTGCTGGACGCGGCCGCCGCCGAGGTGTGGGCCCTGCTGCGGGAATCCGGTGCGCCGCCGGCACCGGTGCTCGGGGCGGGTGTCGCCTGCCCTGGGCCACTCGATCACCACAGCGGTGTGCTCCAGCGGGTCACCGGCCTGCCGCAGTGGGACGGGTTCCCGCTGCGCGAAGCCCTCGCCGCCCGCCTCCACCTGCCCGTCGTCCTCGACAAGGACACCAACGCCGCCGCGCTGGGCCTGGCGTTCCGCGGCGGCGTTGGTGCGGGGTCCTTCGCGTATCTGCACCTCGGTACGGGGCTCGGTGCGGGGCTGGTGCTCGGCGGGAACCTCTACCGGGGGGTCCGTACGGGGGCCGGGGAGTTCGGCCACCAGGTCGTCCAGCTGGACGGACCGCGCTGCGAGTGCGGCGGCCGCGGCTGTGTCGAGGCACTGTGCCTTGCCGCCGTCGCCCGCGGGGACGCCGAGGAGGCGGCGCGCGTGCTGGGGACAGGTGCGGCCAACCTCGTCGGTCTGCTCGACATCGACGGGGTCGTGCTCGGCGGCCGGACCGCCGTCGCCGATGCGGAGGTGTTCGTACGGGGCGTCGAGGCGGTGCTGGCCGAGCGGACCGCACGCGAGGTCGGGGGCGCTGACGAGAAGGTGCACGCGGACGGCCCCGCACGCGGCCCCGAAGGCCGTACCGTGCCGGTCGCCGTCGCGCCGGACGGGGCTCGGGCGGTGGCGTACGGGGCCGCGCAATTGGTCCTCGCCCCGCTCTTCGGCCGTGCCCAGGCATCCCTGCAGACCCCATAACCCAAAGGGATTAGCTGAAAATGGGCTAAATAAGTGGGATTCCTTGGGGGTTGGGGCTACGCCGCCTTGCTGCACCTGCGGGGCACGCGCCGGCATGGCAGGGTCCGGCAGTACGGGCCGGACCCACCGGCCCGGTGTGCAGCGGTCCGCCATGCGAAGCCCGAGAAGCCCGAGAAGCCCCGAGCATCCGAAGGTCCCCTCATGCGTCTGCGCAGTGCCCTCGCCGCCAGTGCCGCTTCGGCCACGATCTCTCCTGTCCTGGCGCTGCTCGGTGTCGCGCCCGCTGCCGCTGGCCCACCGCAGGCCGCCCCTGCCCCTGCCCCCGCCGACCGGCAGGCCCTCGAGCCGCCCTGCGGGGATCCCGACAGCCGCGACTTCCCCATCGAGGCGCGCGTCCACAGCGGACCCGATGCATACGCCCCGGGCGGCGACTGGCAGACCTGGCGCATCGATCTGCGCAACACGACCAACGCCACGTGCCGGCGTCTGCACCCCGTCACCGTTCTGGTCGACCAGCAGCGGGCCATCGACCGCACCCGCATCGGCCTGGAGTTCTTCGACCCCGCGGCGCGCAGCTGGCGGCCCGTCACCCTTGAGACGACGGACCAGCATGAGCAGATCGGTGTCTTCGGCGACGGCAAGGACTTCAAAGGCTTCGATGTGCCGGCGCGCGGGACCGTGACGGTGCAGGTGCGGATGCGGTTCGCCGACGGCGTCGACGAGGACCGGGTACGGGTCAACGTCGCCACCGTCCAGCGCCGCGAAGACGACGGCGACTGGGTCGGCGAGTCCAACGACTACGACTTCGACATCCGCCACCAGGCCGGGCCTCCAGCCGCCCGCGAGAAGGGGAAGGAGCAGGAGGCACGCGACCGCCTGGACCCGCACCGTCCGGACGGCAGCCCGCACCCTCCGAACGACCACAGCCCCGGCGCGGCCGAGAAGGAAGCCGAGCAGGGCAAGGAGTCCCCCCACGGCGCCGACCTCTCCGAGCTCGCGCGGACCGGGCGTGACGCCCTGCCCTGGCTCGCGGGAATCGCGGGAGCCTGCATCCTGGGTGGAGCCGCACTCGTCCGGATCGCCCGCCGCCGCGTCCGCTGAGTGTGCGGCGTACGCGCCCGTGGGCATCCCCGGCGCGCGTCCAAGCCGTGAAGACCGGTACCCCGCAGGCCAGTTGGGCGAGGGCGGACCGCCCGTCCGGTACGAGGTCACGTACCGTCGGCCGGCCGCGGCAGGCGCCCCGCAACGGAGGGAGAATTCCAGCCTTCGGACTGGGCAGGGGACCAGGACGGGTACTCGGTGATCGGCCCGGTCAAGGCCATCACGGCCTGACTAGTGCCGCGTCAGCCAGGGTTTGCCCGGTAGCGAGGTGACCTGGTGCGGTCAGCTGCAAGGCGCCGGATCGGCCTCGTAGTGGGCCTGCTCGGTCGATCGGGCAACGCAGCAGACAGCCGTGCCAGGGCGGCGAGCGGGGCAAACCCTGGCCGACGCGGCACTAGGCTGTGGGGCGGCGGCACCGGGCCCGGCGCCGCCACCCCTCACACGGCAGAGGGCATTCCGCAACAGGGCAGGAGTCCGGCATGGGACATCGCAAGCCGATCGAGTCATGGCTCACCGATATGGACGGGGTGCTGATGCGCGAGGGCATCCCCATCCCCGGGGCCGACGCCTTCATCAAGCGGCTGCGCGACTCCGGCAAGCCCTTCCTTGTGATCACCAACAACTCCATGTACACCCCGCGCGACCTGCACGCCCGGCTCTCCCGGATCGGGCTCGACGTGCCTTCGGACCACATCTGGACCTCGGCGCTCGCGACCGCCCAGTTCCTCGACGACCAGCGGCCGGGCGGCACGGCGTACGTCATCGGCGAGGCCGGGCTCACCACCGCCCTGCACGACATCGGCTACGTCCTCACCGACGTCGAACCGGACTACGTGGTGTTGGGCGAGACGCGGACGTACAGTTTCGAGGCGCTCACCAAGGCCATCCGGCTGATCGCGGACGGCGCCCGCTTCATCGCCACCAACCCGGATGAGACCGGGCCCTCACCAGAGGGTGTGCTGCCTGCCACCGGCTCGGTCGCCGCGCTGATCACCAGGGCGACCGGCCGCGAGCCGTACTTCGTCGGCAAGCCGAACTCGCTGATGATGCGCGCCGGGCTCAACGCGATCGGCGCCCACTCCGAGACCTCGGCCATGATCGGCGACCGGATGGACACCGATGTGCTGGCCGGGCTGGAAGCGGGGATGGAGACCTTCCTGGTGCTCACCGGTGTGACCCCGCCCGAGGCCGTCGACCGGTTCCCCTACCGGGCGTCCCGCGTCGTCGAATCGATCGCCGATCTGGTCGACCTGGTCTGACGGGCCGGCGACGGCAGCGTGTGTCACCGAACGGAGTAGCTCGGACACGCTCCGGATGCGCCACTGCTCGGCGCACGTGAACCTTCTCAAGTGAGGAGGAGGTTCACGATGAGTTCTGTACGGCCCTTCGGCCTGCCGCGGCGCGTGGCTCTCGCGGCCGCGGCCGTCGCGGTGTGCACGGGTACTGCGCTGCCCGCGTACGCGGACGACGTGGGTCCTTCGGATATGACATCCAGGGACTCGGCAACCAGGGACGCGTGGTCCCACGACAGATGGGGCGCGGACCCGTTGGGCACGGCGGACGACCCCGGCTCGCCCGGCAGGAGCAGGGGCCGCAGCCTCATCGTCTCCCCGTCCGAGGCGGCACCCGGCGACGAGATCCACGTCCGCGTCCAGGGCTGCCAGGGCAAGAGGGCGACGGCCCACTCCGACGCATTCGCCTCGGACGCACAGCTGGCCGCCGGAAAGGCCGACAGCCGCGCGCTGTCCGCCTTCACGAGGATCCGGTCCACGATGGAACCCGGCACATACCGGGTCCGTACCGACTGCGACGCCGAGGGCACCATTACCGTCGTCGGCTCCCGTGGCCGGTGGTCCGGCGGTGCGCACGGCATGCCGACCGCGCCCGTACGCGCCGGGGGCGGCGGCACCGCGTCGCTGACCGCCGAGCAGCAAGGGCCCAGCATCGCGCAGGTCGTCGTCGGGCTGACCCTCGCGGGCGGTGCGGGGCTGGCCGTCGCCGGGATCGTGCGCCGCCGTCGGGCGTCCGCGTCGGCAGACGACTGAGGCGGGCGAGCGGAGGTGTCGGAAGAGCGGAACCCCGGCGGGGGACGGCTGATCACCGGCGTTGCCTGGGCGGTCCTGCTGCTCGCACTGTGGCTGTGGGGCAAGACCGACGGGCAGGGCATCGCGGCGCCGGCGACCGGCGATGTGGCGGCGGTGGGCCGGCCGGCCTCCGTCCCGCTGCCTCCGGCCCATGCGCCGCTGCGGCCCGCCGCGCCGGAGCGGGTCGAGATCGGATCGGTGGGCGTACACGCGCCCGTGGTCGAGCGCGGACTCGACGCACGCGGCGCCGTGGACCCGCCGCCGTACGACAATCCGGGCACGGTCGGCTGGTTCGGTGGCGGGCCCGAGCCGGGCGCCCAGGGCTCAGCCGTAATCGTCGGCCATGTCGACACGCAGAAGGAACCGGCGGTCTTCTACGGCCTGAGCAGCGTCAAGCCGGGCGAGCGGGTGGATGTGACGCGGGCGGACGGGACAGTCGCGGAGTTCACCGTCGAAGCGGTGGAGGTCTTCACCAACGACCGCTTCGACCCGAAGCGGGTGTATGGCCCGCGCACGACGGACCGTGCGGAGCTGCGCCTGATCACCTGCGGCGGCTCGTACGACCGCGACCGCGGTGAGTACACCGCGAATGTGGTGGTGTCGGCGTATCTGACCGGCGTCCACAACGGCTGAGTCAGCCTGCCCCCTTGAGCGGCGCAGAAAACCGGTCGGTGGAACCGGAGTTGGCGATGCCTGTGCCGGTCGGTCCGGCATCACATCCGCTGGTCGCCGGACATCGGCGGCTCAACGGCTGCCGTGGTGTGCGGACCGCAGCCGGTGCCGGATGTTCGCGAAGTGGTCGCGGATGGCGTCCTCGGCGCGGACGGCGTCCCCGGCACGGACCGCCTCCAGGATCTCGCGGTGCTGCCGGCAGGTGAGCCTCGGGTCCGGCTGGGTGTCCACCAGATCCGTACGCACCCGGTGGAAGGCGTCCCAGAACGCCTCCAGGACCTCGCTCAGCAACAGGTTGTTCAGCCCGCGGTAGAGCGTGGCGTGGAAGGCCCGGTCGGTGTCGGCCGCCACCGAGCCGCGGCCGGCCTCCTCCTCCATCCGGGCCGCGAGCGCGTCGAGCTCGGCGAGGTCGGTCGCGGGTATGCGGCCCGCCAGGCGCGCTATCAGCCCGGTCTCCACCGCCTCCCGCAACTCCAGCAGCTGCAGCAGGCTGTCCTCGCCGCGGTAGTGCCCGACGACGGTACGGAAGGTCAGCCCCTCGATCATGGGGGCCATGGACATCGGGCCGACGTACGTGCCGAAGCCGTGCCGGATCTCGACGATCCCCATCGCCTGCAGCGCTTTGAGGGCTTCGCGCACGGAGTTGCGGCTGACTCCGAGCAGGTCCATCAGCTCGGTTTCGGTGGGCAGCGGGGCGCCGGAGGCCAGCCGGCGGTCGATGATCAGCTTCTTGACCCGCTCCTGGATGTCGCTCGCCATTCCGCGACTGTGCACCGAACCCTCCGATTTGGCCAGCCGCCGGGACGGTCCTTAAATGACTCTGGGCCTTGCCGCCGACGGCGGGAAGGCCCAGAGTGTCATGTACGCCGCCAGGGACTCGAACCCCGGACCCGCTGATTAAGAGTCAGCTGCTCTAACCAACTGAGCTAGCGGCGCTTGGCTGACGTCACAATCGTACCTGATCCTCTCCAGCGCTCTGTACGGCCGTGGCCTCCCGCGATCTGCGGGAGGCCACGGTGTGCAGGAGGATCACAGCCCGGAGGAAGGGGTGAGTGGCGCCTCTGCGGTCCTGTAACAGAATGCGCTCTATCAGGCGTTGAGGCAGGTGGCCCCGGTCGCCGGGTTGAGCAGGCCGACAGCGTTGACCGTGAGGCCGCAGGCGTTCGCCGGGAGGTGCACGGCAGTCTGGATGGTGTTCCCGGAGATGAGCCCGGGGGACTCCGTGGAAGCTCCGGTGGCACCGGCGTCGGCGGCGGCAAGACCAGCGGAGCCGGCGACGGCGGCACCCGCGGCGATGGTGACGGCGGCGGCCTTGGCAATACGCGACATGTAGTCGTCTCCTTCTGCGGTAAGTGCATGTCCGCCCGGTTTGCGGCGGTAGCGACAGGCACAACAGCCAGGACTGGTTTCGGTTACGGGGTATTGGTCCGAATCAGTGAGGGGAACAGGGGGGCGCGTAACCTGCGGACGCATGGACATCCATGAGCTGGCCGAGGACGCCTGGGCATTGGCGGAGCGGGAGCAGAGCGCCGAGCGGGTCGTCCTCGGACTGGCCGGGCCACCCGGCGCCGGCAAGTCCACTCTCGCCCGGGCGCTCGTGGCCGAGGTCGAGCGACGGCACGGCGCCCACGCCGCGGGCTACCTCCCGCTCGACGGGTTCCACCTCTCAGGCGCCCAGCTCGACCGCCTGGGTCTGACCTCTCGCAAAGGCTCCGCACCGAGCTTTGACGTCTGGGGGTACGTCGCCCTGCTGCGCCGGGTCGCCGAGGAGGCCGGCCACGACATCTACGTACCGGACTACGACCGCACCCTCCACGAGCCGGTGGCCGCCCGCCATCTGCTCCGGCCGTCCACCCGGCTGGTGATCAGCGAGGGCAACTACCTGGCCTGTCCGGAACCCGGCTGGGCGGACGCGCGGCGCCTGATGGCCGCGGTGTGGTACGTCGAGGCGCCGGACGCGGTGCGTGACGCGCGGCTGGTGGAGCGGCAGTTGGCGGGCGGCCGCAGTCCCGTCGCCGCCCGGGACTGGGTGGACGGCAACGACCACCCCAACGGTGAACAGGTCAAGCGCTCCCGGGAGAACTGCGACCGAATCCTGCCTCCGATTGGTCTGGACATGACCACAGGCCGGGTCTAGCCTCAACTTGGTCTAGACCTGGCCACCCACCGGGTCCGGACCTCGCTCGGCTCATGGAACTCCCCCACGTTCTCCAGGAGCGACGCATGCGCAAAACCATCAGCGCGGCCGTCATAGGCCTGGGCGTCCTCGGCGCCTCGATCCTCGCCACCGGCAGCGCCAGCAGCCACGGCTACACCAACCTCCCGATCAGCCGGCAGGCGCTCTGCGCCAACGGCACCGTGCAGAACTGCGGCGAGATCAAGTGGGAGCCGCAGAGCGTCGAGGGCCCCAAGGGCTTCCCGGCAGCGGGGCCCGCGGACGGCACGATCTGCGGCGGCGGCAACAGCCGGTTCGCCCAGCTTGACGACCCCCGCGGGGGCCAGTGGCCCGCCACCAAGGTCACCGGCGGCCAGAGCTACACCTTCACCTGGCGGCTCACCGCTCCGCACGCCACCACGGACTTCCGCTACTACATCACCAAGGCCGGCTACGACCCGAGAAGGCCGCTCACCCGCGCGGACCTGGAGTCACGGCCCTTCCTGACCGTACCGTTCGGTGGTGCGCGGCCGGGCACCACCGTCACCCATCAGGGCACCATCCCCGCCGGGAAGACCGGCAAGCATCTGATCCTCGGCGTCTGGACCATCGCCGACACCGGAAATGCCTTCTACGCCTGCTCGGACGTGCAGTTCTAGCCGACGCCGGCAGCCCTCGGACAACCCCCGATGCCGTGGGCGGTCCGACCCTTCGTCGAGGGGGCCGGAAACGCGACTGGGCGTTCTCGGAAAAACCGAGAACGCCCAGGTCAGCAGCGTGTACATGAGTACGCCGCCAGGGACTCGAACCCCGGACCCGCTGATTAAGAGTCAGCTGCTCTAACCAACTGAGCTAGCGGCGCTCGCTGACGCCGTTAATAGTACCTTGTCCCCGGGGGTGCTTCTGGCCAGCCCGTCCGACACCTAGAGCGTGAGGGACAGCAGCACCGGAGCGGCCTTGCGGTTGAGGGTGTCGGCGGCATGGCGCAGGCGGTGCGCGTGCTCGATCGGCAGCGACAGAGCGAGGCAGCCCACTGATTTGCCCGCCGTTATCGGGACCGCCGCGCAGACCGTACCGACAGCGTATTCCTGCAGGTCCAGCACCGGCACCGTGGGCGGCTGCTGGTCGAGCCTGGTGAAAAGCACCTTCTCGTTGGTGATCGTCCGCGAGGTGAGCCGGGCGGTCTTGTGACGGGAGAGGTGGTCGCGCCGGTCGTTGTGGTCGAGCTGGGTGAGCAGACATTTGCCGACCGCGCTGGCGTGCGCGGCGGACCGGAAGTCCACCCACTCGTTGACCTTCGGGGCGCGCGGCCCGTCCGCGTACTGCGTGATCTTGACCTCGCCGTCGATGTAACGGCTGATGTAGACGGCGGCCCCGACCGAGTCGCGCAACTCGGCGAGGATCCGCTGCAGCTTGTCCTCCAGGGCCTTCTGGCGGTCGACGCTGGAGCCCAGCAGCGCCAGAGACTCGCCGATGACATAGGCGCCGTCGGAGACCTGCTCGACGTAGCCCTCCTGCCGCAGCATCCGCAGGAGGTGGGAGAGGTGGCCGGTGGGCAGGCCGGTTTCGCGGGCGATCTGCACATCGGTGATGCCGTCGCGGTGCCGGGCGACGGCCTCCAGCACGCGCAGGGCGTACTGCACCGAGTGGAACGGCGCGGTCGGCTCAGGTTTGAGCGCCACGGTTTCCCCCCTTGCAGGTTGTGACCGTTTGCGTCGTTGCCGTCGCTCCAGGTCACAGCGGGGAGGATCGCCCCACCGAGGCCCGGCAGCTGGCCCTATCACGATAGCCGCCAAGGTGCGGAAAGCGAGAGGGTGTTGAACAGATCAGAGGCGCACTCCAGGCCTCACAGCCTGGAGTGCGCCACCGTGGCATATGCCAGTGTCATCTCATAGTCGCCGGAGCAGGGCTATTCACAGCACGGCGCTCAGGAACTCGCGAGTGCGCTCGTGCTCCGGCTCGCTGAAGATCTTCTCCGGCGACCCGGACTCGATGACCCGGCCGGCGTCGAACATCAGTACCTCGTCGGAGATGTCCCGGGCGAAGCCCATCTCATGGGTGACACACAGCATGGTGATGTCCGTGGTGTGAGCGATGTCACGCAGGACGTCCAGCACGCCGGCCACCAGCTCCGGGTCCAGCGCCGAGGTCACCTCGTCGAGCAGCAGCACCTTCGGCCGCATGGCGAGCGCCCGGGCGATCGCCACCCGCTGCTGCTGCCCGCCCGACAGCTGGGACGGGTACTTGTCGATGTGCTCGGTCAGCCCGACCAGGTCCAGCAGCTCGCGCGCCCGCTCCTCGGCCTCGTCGTTGGACAGCCCCAGGACGTGCACCGGTGCCTCGGTGATGTTCCGCAGCACCTTCATGTTCGGGAAGAGGTTGAACTGCTGGAAGACCATGCCGATCTTCTTGCGCACCTCGCGGGAGTGCTTCTCACCCGCCGCTATGAGCTTGCCGCCACGCTCCTCGTGCGTGAGGTAGTCGCCGTCGACCGTGATCCTGCCCTCGTCTGGTCTGGCCAGGGTCATCAGCAGGCGCAGGATCGTCGTCTTGCCGGAGCCGGACGGGCCGATCAGGGTCACGTGCTTGCTGGGGGCGACGGTGAAGTCCAGGTTGTCCAGGACCGTGTTGCTGCCGAATCGCTTGGTGACCGAGTCGAAACGGATCAGCTCGCTGCCGTCCTTGCTCCCCGGGACGGATGGGGTCTGGGTGCTGTCAGTGGACAAGGCGACGCTCCAGGTATCGCATCAGAAGGGAAGCCGGGTAGGCGATGAGGACGAAGGCGACGCCGACGACCGTGAACGGTTCGACGTACTGGAACGTCTGCGCGCCGAACAGGCGGGCCTGCTGCAGCATTTCCAGCACGCCGATGCCCAGCAGCATCGGGGTGTCCTTCAGCATCGCGATCACGTAGTTGCCGAGTGCGGGGACGACGCGGCGGATCGCCTGCGGCAGGATCACCGCGCGCCAGGTGCGGGTACGGGGCAGGCTGAGCGCGGTGGCCGCCTCCCACTGGCCCTTCGGCACGGCGTCGATGCCCGCCCGGTAGACCTCGGCGGTGTACGTCGAGTAGTGCAGGCCGAGGCCGATCACGCCGGTCGCCAGCGCACTGCTCTTCAGGCCCCACTCGGGCAGCACGAAAAAGAAGAAGAACAGCTGCACCAGCAGCGGGGTGTTGCGGATGAACTCCACGAACACGCCCACCGGCCAGCGCACGAAGGGCGTCGGCGTGCGGAGAGCCAGTGCCCAGACCAGGCCCAGCGCGAAGGAGAGCAGCGAGCCGAGCGCGGTCGCTTGGACGGTGACCTTCACACCGTCCCAGAACATCGGCATGAAGTCGCCGACCACCGACCAGTGCCAGTTCACCGGACACCTCCCATGACGTCGAGCCCGGAGGCCTGCCCGCTCTCCTCACGGATCCTGAGCTTGCTCAGGAGGCCGCCGCCCTGCTCCGGACGCCCGAGCCGCGCCTTGGCGCGCCGCTCCAGCAGCCGCATCACACGGGTGAGGATGAACGCGAGTACGAAGTACATGACCAGGATGGCCAGGTAGATGTTCTGGCTTTCACCGGTCGCCAGCCGCGCCAGCTGGGCGGCGAAGGAGATGTCGCCGACGCCCAGCAGTGACACCAGCGCGGTGCCCTTGAGCAGCTCGATCAGCAGGTTGTTGAAGGGCGGGAGCATCTCGGGTATCGCCTGCGGCAGGGTGATCAGCCGCAGCCGCTGCCACGGTGTGAAGCTCAGTGCGATGCCCGCCTCGCGCTGCGCCGGAGCGACCGCGGCGAGGGCGCCGCGCACGACCTCCGAGCCGTACGCGCCGTAGGACAGGCCGAGGGCGAGGGTGGCCGCCCACATCGGGACCAGCTGCCAGCCGAAGGCCAGGGGCACGACGAAGAACAGCCAGAACATCAGCACCAGGGCGGACGTACCGCGGAACACCTCGACGTACACGCCCGAGAGGAACCGGACGATCCAGAACCGGGAGGTGCGGGCGGTGCCTGCCGCGAAGGCGACAACGGCGCCCACCGCGGCGCTGTAGATAGTGAGTTGGACGGTGACCCATATGCCCTTGAAGATGAGTCCCCACAGCTCGGCTGTCATCAGCACAGCTCCTTCGCGGTGAGATCGGTCATCTCCGTCTTGGTGAAGCCGAACGGCGCCACCACGCGTAGCAGTTCGCCGCTCTTCTTCATCTTGTGGAGCTCTTCGTTGAAGGCGTCCCGCAGTGCGGTCTCCCCGGGCCGGAAGGCGAACGCTCCCGCGCCGTGGGCGGGCTTGCCGTCGAGCTGCGGCAGGAACGGCTTGGTCCCCTCGACCTTGGGGTTCCGGGTCTGCTGGATGACGTTGCGTACGGTCAGGCTGGTGCCGGCGAAGGCGTCGGCGCGGCCCTGGGCGACCGCGAGCAGCCCGGCCAGCTGGTCCGGGTAGATCTGTATGTCGCCGCGCTTGATGCCCGCGTCGACGGCGTAGTCGATCTCGGCATACGCGCTGCCGGTGGCCAGCTTGGCGCCGGTTCGCTTGACATCGGCGTATGTCTGCAGGTTCTTCGGGTTGCCCTTGCGGACGATGAAGGCGTCCAGCACCTCATAGTCGGGGTCCGCGAAGATGACCTGCTGGCAGCGCTCGGGGTTGACGAACATGCCCGCGGAGATCACATCGAACTGCTGTGAGTTGAGCCCGGGTATCAGCGAGGCGAACTCCGTCGGCACCGGCTGAACATGGGGTATCCCCAGCCGTTTGAAGATTATCTTCGCGATTTCTGGCGCTTCGCCCGTTACTTTCGCTTCTTTGCTGATATATCCGAAGGGGATCTCTCCCGCGATCCCCAGGCGCACGGTGCCCTGGGCACGCAGGCGCTCGAGTAGATTGCCTCCGTTCTTCGTCTCGGCGGTGGACACTCGGCTGCAGCCCGCCGCGCCCATCGCGCCGAGTGCCGCCACTCCCACAAGCAAAGAGCGGCGGCGGACGCCTCTTCCTGCGATGTCATTCCCCTGTGGTGGAGCCATGGGCGCGCGGCTACCCGGGTTCATGCGAGTTATGCCGATCATTTTGAGCCCAGGGAAGAAGTTGCGGACCGGCTGGGTGCGACGGTATTGCTCGCGTATCCGACGAGAGGACCCACGATGACCGACCGCTTCATCGACGTCTCGCTCGACAAGCGCGGAGTCCACTGCACGGCGAAGCTGCTGGACGATCGCGCGCCGATCACCTGTGACGCGGTGTGGAAAGCGCTCCCGCTGGGCGGTGACGTCTATCACGCGAAGTACGCGCGCAACGAGATCTACGCCCTCCTGCCGCCGTTCGCGCCGGCCGAACCACCGCTGGAGAACCCCACCATCACCCCGATTCCGGGTGACCTTTGCTACTTCACGTTCACCGACACCCAGCTGGGGACGGCCTCGTATGGGTATGAGGAGCAAGCCAAGCACCAGGGGCAGCGGCAGGTCGTCGACCTCGCGCTGTTCTACGAGCGGAACAACCTGCTGATCAACGGCGACGCGGGCTGGGTTCCCGGCATCGTGTGGGGCACGGTGGTCGAGGGCCTGGACCGGATGGCCGAGGCCTGCCAGGACCTCTGGCGCGCGGGAGCCCTCGGCGAAACCCTGAACTTCCGCCGGGCGTAGCGGCGTAGGCGCCCGCCGGCTTCCTTCCACCCGCGGCGGGCGCCTACGCCCCTGGTTAGGGCTTGCCCTCAGCCCGTGGCAGGGGCCGGCGGCCGGACGTCGGAGGCGACTCCCGCCTCGTACAGCGCGTGAGCCGCCCGCAGGACAACCCCGTCCGCATGGCGTGCGCCGATCAGCTGGACGCCGATCGGCAGCCCGTCGGCGTCCAGCCCGCACGGTACGGACGCCGCCGGCTGCTGCGTCAGGTTGAACGGATACGTAAACGGTGTCCAGCCCGTCCACCGCGTATGGCCGGACCCCTTGGGCACCTCCGCACCCCCCTCAAACGCGGTGATCGGCAGCGTCGGCGTCACCAACAGGTCGTACGCGGCATGAAAGCGCCCCATCGCCTGCCCGAGCGCCATCCGCACGTCCACGGCGGCCAGATAGTCCAGTGCGCTGTACCGAGCGCCCTGCTCGCAGATCTCCCGCAGCCCCGGGTCGAGCAAGTCCCACTGCTCGGCGCCGAGATGCTGCACCACCCGTGCAGCGCCGCTGAACCACAGGGTGTGGAAGGCCTCCACCGGATCGGCGAGTTCGGGGTCGGTCTCCTCGACATGCGCCCCCAGCTCCGCCAGCAGCTCCACCGCTCGCCGCACCGCCGCGGCCACCTGCGGGTCCACGGCCACCTGGCCGCCCAGGCTGGGGGAGTACGCGACCTGTAGCCCGGCGACACCGCCCTCCAGGCCGTCCCGGAAGCTCCCGGGCGCCGGCCCCAGCTGTGACCAGTCCCGCCAGTCCGGGCCCGTGATCACATCCATCAGCAGCGCCGCGTCCCGCGCGTCCCGGGTCATCGGGCCGACGTGCGCGAGGGTGCCGAACGGGCTCGCCGGGTAGAGGGGAACCCGCCCATAGGTGGGTTTGAGCGCGAAGATCCCGCAAAAGGCCGCCGGGATACGCACCGAGCCGCCGCCGTCCGTCCCCAGGCTCAGCGGCCCGGTCCCGAGCGCGACCGCCGCCGCGCTGCCGCCGCTGGAGCCGCCCGCGGTGCGCTGCGGATCGTACGGATTGCCCGTCACGCCGTGCCGCGGGCTGTCCGTGACGCCCTTCCAGCCGAACTCGGGGGTGGTCGTCTTGCCGAGGAACACCGCGCCGTGCTCGCGCAGCCGGGCCACGGCGGGTGCGTCCTCGTCCCACCCCTGGCCGTCGGCCCGTACGGTCAGCGAGCCGCGCAGCGTGGGCCCGCCGCGCTGCAGCAGGATGTCCTTCACCGACACCGGTACGCCGTCCAGCAGGCCCAGCGGCTCGCCGCGGCGCCGACGCTCCTGGGACGCGGCGGCGCGCGCGAGGGCGTCCTCGGCGTCCACCCGCACAAAGGCGTTGATGGCGGGGTCCAACCGCTCGATCCGGTCCAGCGCGGCTCGGGTGGCCTCCACCGGGGAGAACGCACCGGAGGCGTAGCCCGCAAGGAGTTGTGTCGCCGTCAGATCAGCCAGGTCGGACATCGGGCCTCCAAAGTCAGCGCACCGGTACGTAACCGAGTTTCTTGTCCACCACGTTGAACAGCGGCTCACCCGCGGCCCAGCGGTCGAAGTTGTCCATGAACTGCTCGGCTAGGGCGTCCCGCCAGCCCACCGTGTCGCCGCTCATATGGGGTGACACGAGCAGGCCCGGGACGTCCCACAGTGGGCTGTCGGGCGCGAGCGGTTCGCTCTCGAACACGTCCAGGGCCGCTCCCGTGATGGTCCGCTCGACCAGGGCATCGACCAGGTCCTTCTCGACCACCAGGGGGCCGCGGCCCACGTTGATGAAGTGCGCCGCGGATTTCATCCGGGAAAAGGTTGAGGCGTCGAACATGCCTCGGGTGTCGTCCGTCAGCGGGGCCGCGCACACCACCCAGTCGGCTGATGACAGCAGGCCGTGCAGGGCCGCGCTGCCGTGCACCCGCCCGAACTCGGCGTCATCCGTGCGCTCCGTACGGCCGACGAGGTCGACGCCGATACCCAGGGCCGCGAGGGTACGGGCGATGGCACGCCCGATCGGCCCGGAGCCGACCACCACGGCCCGGCTCCCGGCCAGCCGCATCGTCTCCCGGTGCCGCCAGCGTCGCTGCCGCTGCAGCTCCCAAGTACCCCGAAAATCCTTGGCCATAGCGATCACCAGACCGGCGACGTACTCGGCGATCGGCTGCTCGAACACGCCCCGGGCGTTGGTCAGCACGGTGTCGGAGGCGACGAGCTCGGGGCTGAGCAGCCGGTCGACCCCGGTGCTCGCGGTGTGCACCCAGCCCGGCCGCGGGCCGCTGCCGGGCCAGGCGTCGCGTACCGCGTCGGAGGTGAAGTCCCAGACCAGCAGGGCGTCGGCGGTCGGCAGCAGCTCGGGAAGGGAGCGTTCGTCGCTGAGCACGACGCGGACCTGGCCGGCCAGCCGGTCCAGTCGCGGCGCGGGGTCGGTGCCGAGGACAAGAAGGGTTCTTCCGGACATGGGCGGGAAACCGTTTCGATACGTAGGTCCGCTTGGCTCAGAGCCTGCGAGCGGCGGCGATGAGCCGCCTGAGATGCGAGGATTGACCACGCTAGGGAGCGGAAACTACCTTCGTCAACACAGACATTTTGTCCCGACGTCCCGGCGCGCTCCGGCTTTCGTTCTCTGTGGCCAACGGCCGCTTTCGGGGCCCTTGGCGCAGCCCTCCGTTTTGTATTGGGGCTAGACATGGACGTCTCCTTTCTGGGTGGCCCACGCCCGCAGCGCGGTGTGGGCGTCGTAGCGCCGTTCGACTTCGCACTCGATCGTGAGCTGTGGCGGTGGGTGCCGGACGACGTCTCGCTGCATCTGACCCGGACGCCGTTCGTCCCGGTCGAGGTCAGCCTTGATCTCGCCCGTCTGGTCAGTGAACACGAGACTCTGCGGGAGGCCGTGCGGGCGTTGTGCGCGGTGTCGCCGGAGGTCGTTGCGTACGCCTGCACCTCCGGCAGTTTCGTCGGCGGGATGGCCGGTGAGCGGGTGATGTGCGCGGAGATGGAGCAGGCGGGCGAGGTGCCGTCGCTGACCACCTCGGGCGCGATGCTGGCGGCGCTGCACGATCTCGGCGCGCAGCGGATCGCGCTGGTGACCCCGTACACCCAGTCGGTTACGTCTGCCTTGGAGGACTACCTGGCCGAGGCGGGCATCGCGGTGACCGGGCGGGCGTACCTAGGGCTGACCAGGCACATCTGGAAGGTGCCGTACCGGGATGTGGTGGACATGGCGCGGCAGGCGGCGGTCGGCTCCGCTGACGCGCTGTTCATCAGCTGCACCAACCTGCCGACATACGACGCGATCCCGCAGCTGGAGGCGGAGTTGCGGATGCCGGTGCTGTCCGCGAACCAGGTGACGATGTGGGCGGCCCTGCGATGGATCGGGGAGCAGGCGGTGGGGCCCTACCAGGCGCTGCTGGACCCGGTGGCCAGGCGCGGGCCCGCGGCGATGTCGTCGTCGGCGGGGGAGCCGGGGCTGGAGCCGCGGGTGGAGCCGGGGCTGCCCGGTGAGCGGGGCGAGCCTGAGGCGGCGCTCGCAGGGCCGGCGCCGGCGGGGCCGGAGGGGGATGCGGGCGATGGATTGTTCGACGCGCCGCCGTACCCCGATGATCCGGGCGGGCCGGCACCCGCCTGACGCTGTTCACCCGTTCGGGTGAAGGGCGGGATGGAACCTCGACCGTCTCGGCGGTGTATTCACAGCAGATCGCCCGCCCGCCGCTTCCGGGTGGGCGGAAAGCGAACCCCCCGCGCTGAGGGGGGCCGGCAGAGCGAGGTGGAGATGACAGGTGGGGCGGGGACGCCAGCAGCCGATGCGGCCGCCGTGGGTTTTCTGTACCCCGGGTTCTCGGCTGAGGACGACTATCCGAGGCTGGAGCACATGCTGGCCGCCGGGGTGCGGCTGCCGCTGGTGCACACGGACATTGGCGAGGACGCGCACCGGGTGGACGCGCTGCTGGAGATGGGGGCGGGGGCCCGGCTCGCCGCCGGGGTTGAGGAGTTGAAGGCCCTGGGTGCGCAGGCGGTCGTCTGGGCTTGCACCAGCGCGAGTTTCGTCTACGGCTGGGAGGGTGCGCAGGAGCAGGTGCGGGAGCTGTCCCGTACGGCCGGGCTTCCCGCGTCCAGTACGTCCTTCGCCTTCGCCCATGCCATACGGGCCCTGGGTGTGGGCCGGGTCGCGATCGCCGCCACCTACCCCGAGGACGTCGCCGAGCTCTTCACGGCCTTTCTGAAGACGGCGGGCGCGGAGGTCGTCTTGATGCGCGGCAGCGGCATCATCACAGCGGCCGAGGCCGGCACCTGGAGGCGCGATGAGGTGCTGGAGCTGGCCCGGGCCGGGGACCACCCGGAGGCCCAGGCCGTGCTGCTGCCCGACACCGCGCTGCATACGGCGGCGTATCTCACCGAGTTGGAGGCGGAGCTGGGCAAGCCAGTGCTCACGGCCAACCAGGTCACCGTGTGGGAGGGGCTGCGGCTGCTGGGCCGCTCGGTGGTGCGCACCGGCCTCGGCGCGCTCTTCGCCTCGCACGAGGTGTTCAACGGCTCCGGTGGGGAACCCGGCCCCGTGACGTCGGGACCACCCATACGGGAATGACCGGAGAACCTCTCCGGTTGACTTTTGCCGCAGGCAGATCAACCAGGGAGGCGGGCCAGGCATGGCCAAGCGGAATGACACCATACGCGGCGTGGCTGAGGGGACCGCTCCGGTGCCGTTGTCGGTGCTCGACCTCGCGACCGTCGGCAGCGGGCTGACCGCGACCGACGCGCTCCGGACCAGTGTCGAACTGGCCCGTAGTGCCGAGCGGCTGGGCTTCCACCGCTTCTGGGTCGCCGAGCACCACTCCATGCCCGGGGTCGCCAGCTCCTCCCCGGCGGTCATCCTCGCGTACCTCGCCGCGCACACGGAGCGGATCCGGCTCGGCTCCGGCGGTGTCATGCTGCCCAACCATGCGCCGCTGGTCATCGCGGAGCAGTTCGGCACCCTGGAGGCTCTGGCTCCGGGCCGGGTCGATCTCGGACTGGGCCGGGCGCCGGGCACCGACGGGGCCACCGCCGCCGCGCTGCGTCGCACCGACCGGCTGCAGGAAGGCGCTGACGACTTCCCGCAGCAGCTGGCCGAGCTGACCCGGTTCCTGGACGACGACTTCCCGGACGGGCATCCGTACCGGCGTATCCACGCGGTGCCGGGGCCCGTCCAGGGCACCGTGCCCGGCGGGGTGCAGTCGCCCTCCCGCCCGCCGATCTGGCTGCTGGGCTCCAGCGGTTTCAGCGCCCGCCTCGCCGGGATGCTTGGCCTGCCCTTCGCCTTCGCGCACCACTTCTCCGCCGCCAACACCATCCCGGCGCTCGACCTCTACCGCGAGAGCTTCCGCCCCTCGGAGGTGCTCGACGAGCCATACGCGCTCATCGGTGTCTCCACGCTCGCGGCGGAGGACGAGAAGGAGGCCCGCCGCCAGGTGCTGACGGGTGCGCTGGCGATGCTCCAGCTGCGCAGCGGCCGCCCCGGGCTGATTCCGACACCGGAGGAGGCCGAGGCGTACGCCTTCGGACCACTGGAGCGGGAGTTCGTCGACCGCTGGCTGTACAACGTCGTGCACGGCACGCCTGACGCGGTGCGCGACGGGCTTGACGGCCTGGCCAAGCGGACCGGCGCCGACGAGCTGATGCTCACGACCAACGCCCACACCCCGCAGGCCCGGCTCCGCTCCTGCGAGCTGATCGCCCGCGCCTACGAACTACCCGGCGCCGCAGGCTGACCGCCCGCGGACAGCAGCGCAGGGACACAATCCGGCGGCACCGGCCGCGAGTAGAACCACCCCTGGCCGGTGTCGCAGCCGATCCGGCGCAGGCGCAGCGCCTGCTCCGCGCTCTCCACGCACTCCGCGATCACCGTCAGCCCCAGCCGGTGCGCGAGCTGCACCAGTGCCTCGACGATCGTCTCGTCGGCCGGGTTGGGATGTTCCTCGTCCTGGAACCCGCGGACGAACGAGCCGTCGAGCTTCAGCACGGATACCGGCAGCCGGCTGAGATAGGCGAGGTTGGAGTAGCCCGTCCCGAAGTCGTCGATGGCGATGGAGACGCCCATGTCGCTGAGCGCTTGCAGGGCCTGCAGCGGTCGGCCCGCGGAGCCCATCACCGCCGACTCGGTCAGCTCCAGCTGCAGAAGCTCGGGCGGCAGCCCGGTCTCCTCCAGGATCCCGGCGACATCCCTGACCAGATCGGAGTCCCACACCTGTCGTACGGCCACATTGACGCTCACGAACACCGGGGCCTCGGGGTGCTCCATCTGCCAGTGCCGCGCCTGACGGCAGGCGTCCCGCAGCACCCAGCGGCCGAGCTCCACGATCGAGCCGTTTTCCTCCGCCAATGTGATGAACCGATTCGGCGCCAATGTGCCCAACTGCGGGTGCTGCCACCGCACCAGCGCCTCCACGCCTTGTACGGCCCCGTCGCCCAGCCCCACCAACGGCTGGTACTCCAGCGTGAACTCGCCGCGCTCGACGGCCGGCCGCAAGGTGCTGGAGAGCGTCTGCCGCGTCATCCGGTGGGCATTGCGCTCGGGGTCGAACAGCGTCCAGCGGGCCTTGCCGTCCGCCTTCGCCCAGTACAGCGTGGTATCGGCGTCCTGTACCAGCTCTGTCGCCGTGGTCCCGTTGATCGTCCGCTCGACGACGCCGATGCTCGCCGAGACCGACAGCCGCTGCCCGGCCAGGTCGAACGGCCGCTGCAGCGCGGTGAGTACGGACCTGGCCAGCTCTGCCAACTGCTCGGTCCCGGTGGAGTCCTCCACCAGGACCGCGAACTCGTCGCCGCCGAGCCGCGCCACCAGATGGGCGCCGCGCCTGCCGAACCACGACTCGTCCGCGCAGTGCGTCAGCCGCTGGGCGACGGCGCCGAGCAACTGGTCGCCGACCCGGTGGCCGAGCGTGTCGTTGACGGCCTTGAAGCCGTCCAAGTCGAGGTAGCACAGCCCGATCCGGCCCGTCCCGCCGCTGCACCCGTCAGGCTCCAGTGCGGCTGAGAGCCGTTCGAAGAAGAGGGTGCGGTTGGGCAGCCGGGTCACCGGGTCGTGCATCTGAAGATGCCGCAGCCGCGCCTGCAGGTCGCACCGGTCGCTGATGTCGCTCACCGACAGCAGGACGCTGCCGCGGCGGCTGTCCGCAAGCGGCACGACCGTGACCTCGGCCCACCGCGACTGGCCCTCGGGGTTCTTGAACCGGCGGGTGCAGCGCAGCCGGTCGCTGCGGCCGTCCAGCACCTCGTGGTAGGCGGCCCAGGTCTGGGAGTCGCGGCCGAGGTCGACGAGTTCGGCGGCCGGCTGGTCGGCGAGCCCGGAAGAGTCGGTCCCCAACAGCGCTCCGAACGCTCGGTTGGCGGTGATCACCAGGCCGTCGCGGCCGACGACGGCCATGGCGAGCTGTGCCGAGTCGAAGGCGGCCTGCACATCACGCGGTCTCGGTCCGGACCCGTCGGCTCCGGGATCCGCGCAGGCGTTGCCGAGCGCGGGACTACGGTCTGTGACCGTGGGCAGTGTGAAGCCGGGCGCGGAGCCGGGCCCGTCGGGGGATTCACTCACCACTCGCTCCCGCAGAGCATTCGCCTTGTACAGATCTCATGGAGGTGTCGGGCCGACGGCGGATGACCGCCATGAGGGGGCTCCGCGCTGGAAATGTGGCGATCATAGAGGTTGTTGTGACTGCCGTTCCAGTAACCCAACCGTGATCTTCGGCACCTGCGACCCGCCTTCGATCGCTTCTGCGCGACTCCGCACAACGCTGTTTTCTTACTGACCGGTTGTGACGTTCTGTTATCGTCCGAGGTGGTGCGCTGCTCACTCGACCGGGCCACCGGAACAGGGCATACCGCGAAAAACCCACACAGGGTGGGTGAGGTATCCCATTCCATGCCCGGGAGGAGGAGGTCGACGTGCTGCGTCCGCAGACACCCGAGGGAGTGGACCGGGCGTGGCTGCGCAGCGCCGCTGCGGCCTTCACCTCCCTCACCGCGATGATCGCCACATCGCTCGTTGCGGGCCCTGTCTCGGCCGCCTCGGCTGCCGGTCCCTGCGGGCTGGAGCGGACCTCGGCGCACCACTCCGAGGGGGTGGACACCTGGAACGCGGGCTATCCCCGGCCGCTGGGCAAGCTCCACGCGGCGATGATCTTCCTGTCCTTCCCCGGCTCGAAGCCGCTGGTGACGCCCGAGGAGCTGGCCGCCGACTACTTTCCGGCCACCACCCACTTCTTCGAGCGCGCCTCCTACGAGAAGTTCACGCTCAGGGCGCACGCGCTGCGCGGCTGGGTGCGTATGCCGAAGCGGGCCTCCGCGTACAGGGTTCGGCGGGACTGGGACACGCGGCTGCGCACCGCCTATCTGAAGGACGCGGTGGACGCTGCCGACAGCCAAGTGGACTTCTCCCGCTACGACGTTGTGTACCTGGTCGCGGACCCCGACGCACCGGGAGTCGACTCCGACGCGACAAAGGTCGTCAACTTCGACCGGCCGCTGCGGGTGGACGGCGTGGACCTGCGCAGGCTGGTCACCGTCTTCGAGCAGCACCCGCCGGACCAGAACGTCCTCGCCCACGAGACCGGCCATCTCTTCGACCTGCCGGACCTCTACAACCGGCCCAAGAACGGCACTGGCGACTGGGACACCCACGTCGGCGACTGGGACCTCATGGGCAGCCAGTTCGGGCTGGCTCCAGAACCCCTCGGCTGGCACAAGTGGAAGCTGGGCTGGCTGGACCGGGACCAGGTCGACTGCGTCGACCGGGACGGCAGGAGCGTGCACACGATCGACCCGCTCGTCGCGCCGGCTCCGTCCGCCCGTCGCTACGGCGCGGGCAAGAATTCCGGCGGGGGTGCCGCCTCGGGCGCGGGTTCGGCCGTCGCCGCGGGCGCCGGTGGAACCGCTGCCCCGGAGCTCGGCGGGAAGCGGCTGCTGGTCGTGCGCACCGGAGCGACCACCGCGCTCGCGATCGAGGTGCGTGAGGCGAACGGCAACGACGCCGAGACCTGTACCGAGGGCGTCCTGGTCTACCGGGTACGGGCCGGGGTCCCTTCCGGCAGCGGGCCGATCGAGGTCCTCGACGGCCATCCGGGCTCCGAGGACTGCCGCGGCGCCTCGGTCTACGCGCCGCTCGCGGACGCGCCCCTGGGCGTGGGCGAGCGGCTGACCGACCGGGACAGCGGGGTGGCGGTGGATGTGCTGGGCATGGACGGGACCGGAGGCTGGACGGTACGGGTCACCCGGCCGTGAATTCCCAGCGGCCCCGCCCGGAAAAAGGCCCTGCAATGACACAGGGCTTTCTCGCGAGAACGAGAAAGCCCAGGTCAACGGTGGAACCGTGAGTGCGCCGCCAGGGACTCGAACCCCGGACCCGCTGATTAAGAGTCAGCTGCTCTAACCAACTGAGCTAGCGGCGCCCGACGTGGAAGACATTAGCACCCGGATCCGGAAGAACGAAAATCCCTGCACCTCAGACGGGGGCCAGGGCGGTTTCGGCGGTCCCGCGGACCCGGTCCGGGGCCGGTGAGACGCTGCGAGCGGCCTGAACGCAGGCCCACAGCAGCACCTCGGTCCCCGGCAGCCACGGATGCCGCACATCCGGGGCCACCAGCCAGCGCGACACCGCCCGCTCCGCGGCCGGATCCTCGCCGTCCTGCGGCGGCCTGCACGGAGCGTGCAGCGGCGGGACGGTCACGGCGTCGCCCGTACCGTGGCACAGCAGCGGCGGGACCGCGCCGGCTCCGGCCCGCTGTTCCCCTGACCTCGTCGGGGGGTCGCCCACCCAGTCGAGCAGTGCGGGCAGCCGCTGCGCGGTGCCGGGAGCCGCGAAGATCAGCATCCGGCCGCGGTGCACCGCCACGGGTCCGGTGCCAGGCCCGGCGGACCACAGCCGGTCCACCATCCGTCGGCCGAAGACGATGGGCGCGTTCACCACGTCGAAGAGCGTCCCGCACGGCAGCACGCCAGGGGCGCTGGGTCGGGCCGGCCAGAGGGTGAGCGTGCCGGGGGGAAACGGATCGGCCGAGGCGAGCCAGTCGGCCCCGGCGGGCGTGACCTGGGCAGCGGTGTGATGGACATCACCGCGGAGGGCGCTGAGTACCTCCATGCGGTGGTGGGTTTCCAGGTGCCGGGCGTTCCGCTGCGCGCTACTCATGGCACCTACACGTACTGGGGGCGCCGATGCCGGATCAGGGGATTGCCGGAAATCGGGACAGGCCGGGGCGAGATCGAGTATCGTCCGCTCCCCGCATATGCCAACGGCCCATGGTCATCGTCATGGGCCGTGGCGTCGTACCCGCCACGGGGCCGTATCCAAGCCTCGTTCAGTGGGCGGCCGAGCCCCCGTCGCGCTGCAGCTCACGCCCGAACTCGATCATCTTTCGGGCGTAGTCCTCCGACCAGTCCGCCCGCTCTCCGATGTCCGCGGGAGACAGCCGGTCGAATCGTGCGGGGTCCGCGAGCTGCGCCGCCGCGAGCGCCTGGTACTCCGTCGCCCGGTCAGCCGCCGCCTGGAAGGCCACCGCCAGCTCCGTGGACCGGGCCAGCAGCACCCCAGGATCGTCGAGCGACTCAAGATCGAAGAAGTGCTCGGGGTCCGCCGCTGCCTGCGACGGTTCGAAGAGCAGCGGTGCGGGCCTGAGCCGCCGCGACCCGCTGTCGCGGGGATCGGGAGCCGACTGCGGCTCGGACATGGACACGCCTCCAGGCTGTTTCGGTGTTGCTCCAGACGCCCTTCCTGTGGAGCCCTTCTGATGTCCCCGGACCTCACCCAAGAGGGGGAACGAGTTCCAGTATTGCCCATGGGCGCGGAGGGCCGTAGCGCCCCTCATCCGGGGAGCGGCCGGGCCGGGACCGCCAAATTGGGCCGTGAGGCCGGGTGAGGTCGCCGGGCTAACTGGGCCGCCAGGGCACGGTGTGCTCGGCGAGGTGCGAGAGCACGGCGTGGTTCGCCTCCCAACCGTCCGGAAACTTCACGGTCACCCCGAGCTGCACCGGCTCGGTCGACGGATGCTCGTCCAACAGCTCCACCACACCCGCCCGGCACACCACGATGCATGCGTGCCGATGCCGGGACGCCAGCACGCACAGCCGCCCCGTCTCCAGGTGGAAAGCCGTCGCATCCGGCCGGCCCGACAGCGGGTGCAGCACGACCGTCACATCGAACTCCCGCCCCTGCAGCCGGTTCGCGGTGTCCACGGTCACCCCCGCCACCCCCACCTCGGCAAGGGCCGCACGCACGGCGGCGGCCTGGTCCCGGTGCGCCGTGCCGACCGCGATCCGGTCGGCCGTCAACGGCACCGGCTCCGGCGACCGCTCACCGGTCGCCGCACCACCGCGGTCCAGCAGCCGCCGCACGACCTGGGCCACGGCCCGTACGGCCTCCGGGTCCGTGCGCGGCGTGTGCCGGGCGGGCAGCTCCAGCAGCCCCCAGCCCGACTCGGCGGCCTCGTCCAGCACCCGGTCCGCGGCCGAGCCGTCCGACCGGACGCCGAAGGACAGCCGCCGGTCGGCGTGGTCCGTGCCGCTGCGGAACGGGGTGTACGGGTAGAAGGCGTCCGAGACCAGCGGCGCCGCCGACGCGGGCAGCCGCCAGGACACCGGCAGCCGGTGCTGCGGCAGCCCGGGGTTGTGGGCGAGCAGGGTGCTCACCGCGCTGGCCGACGGGTCGTACGACAGGCCCGCCCACTGCTCGGCGCCCACCACGCTGAACGGGTCCAGCTGACCCGGGTCGCCGACGAACAGCGCCCGCTCGAAGAGCCCGGCCACCGCCAGCAGCGCGTCCGACCGCATCTGGTACGCCTCATCGACGATCGCGTGCCCCCACGGCTCGAGGTTCTTGGTGTGAGCCCACTTGGCGGCCGTCGAGACGACGATGTCCAGCCCGGCCAGGTCAGCGATCTTGGCGGACGTACGGACCGAGGGATGGCCGTCGAGCACCGGGTCGTACGGATGGGGGTCATTGCTGTGCAGCCGGCCGACCGGGAGGTCCGGGTCCGCCGTGGCCAGCCGGTCCACCAAGTCGTCCACCTGGGCGTTGGTCTGCGCGACCACCATCAGCGGGCGCCCGGCGGCGGCCAGTTCACGCGCGGCGCGCACCACGAGGGTCGACTTGCCGGCGCCCGGCGGCGAATCCACGACCACGCCCCGGTGCGCGCCGTGCAGGGTGTCCCGCAAGATCGCGTCCGTGGCGCGCGCGGCCGCGGCCGCGGGGTCGAAGTCCGCCTCCTGGCTCTGCCGGGCGCCCGGGATCCCGCCCGCGTCCTGCCTTCCGGTCTCCTCGGGCTCTCCGGTCTCGCGGGCCTCTCGGATGCCGGTCACAGATAGTCCTCCGGGGTCAGGGGATCGGGGCCGTCGAGGTGGTCCGCGCCGGAACCGGTGCCCGGCGGGCCGCCGTGCGTCCACGGCGTCTGCTCGGGGTCGGGCAACTCGGGCCCGCCGCGCGGGGTGTGCTCGAACAGCGTCCAGCACACGCGATCGCCGACCTCTGGCACCGACCCCTGCTCCGGCACCTTGCCGCGGCCCATCCCGCCCGTCAGCCGGACGACCAGCGCACCCCGCTCGTACGACACGAACTCGCCGGTCTGGGTCCTGCCATCGGCCAGGGCCCGGTACACCTTCGCCCGCTCCGACAGGTGCGGACTGTCCTCCGTCCGCACCGTGACCAGCGGCCGCGGCCGCGGCACCTTCGCCTCGCTGTACGCCATCACCACCTGGGTGACCTCGCCCGCGAACGCCTCCCCGGCCAGCCGCCGCTCCGCCATCACCAGCGGGTCGTCCAGCGCCTCCTGAGCCTCGAGCAGCGCCTGCGCCGTCTCGCGCGCCGCCAGCTTCTGCGCGGCGGTGACCGCGTCATCCCGCTTCGGCTGCGGCGGCTCCCCGGCCCGCACCCGATCGCGGTGACCGGTGTACGACCAGCGGTCCCGCTTCCACCGGTCGGCGACATGGGCGCCCTCCGGCAGGGCCCGCAGCAGGTCCACCCCCCGCCACAGGGCCTCCCAGGCCGGCCGCAGCTGTGAGGCGATGAGCTCCCGGATTTCCGCCTCGGCGCGGTCGATGGCCGGGCGGTCCCCCGCCGTGCGGGCCGCGTCGAAGCGCGCCATCGCGGGCGACAGCAGCCTGTTGTCGAAGACCGGATCGGTGGCCGGGCCCGCGGGCGGGCACACCAGCAGCCCGTCCGGTCCGCGCTCCAGCTCGGCGCGCAGCGCGGCCTGCGCGCCCGGCTCACCCTCCGGCGGGTCGATCCACGCGAGCAGCGCCCCCAGGTGCTGGTCCTCCAGATTGCTCTGGCCCGTGGCCCAGTGCCGGCCCAGCAGCTCCGTGAGCGAGAGCAGCAGCGAGGAGCCTGGGACCCGGGACCGCTCGCCGTAATGCGTCAGCCAGCGGCCGAGCAGCGGCACCCGCGCCGGAACCGGATGGGGCGTGTCGGGGTCCTGCTCGGCGGTCCGGCGAAAGCGCATGGACCGGCCGAGAAGGCGGACGAACTCCACGCCGCCGGCGCTCGGCACCAGCAGTTGCGGCGCATCCGTGCACAGCTCGACCTCGACCGGCACCTTCTTGCCCGTCTCCGGGTCGGTCTCCTTGCGCTCCTCGACCTGGACGTTGTCCGCGTAGGACTCGAGATACGGCAGCACGGTCTCGGCCAGCTCGGCCAGGAACGCGAACCGCAGGTCGCGGTCGCGCGGCTGGGGCACGACGAGCAGGCGCGGTGCGTCGCGGCCGGTGCCGACCAACGCGCCGAGCGGTGCGCCCGCCTCGCCGGCCGTCGTCAGCGGGACGAACGCCAGGGGCCGCTCCGACAGATGCCGGTGCCGCACGGTGGCACGCGGCTGAGCCCGCCCCGCGCGTACGGCCTCCAGCCGGGCCAGCGTGGTGATCAGCGACATGCGGCCTCCGCTCCGAGGAGACCCGCCTCGCCGCGCCGGAGGTCGGGATCGAAGCCTGGGGCAGACCCCGGCAGGCTCGGGGCACGGGCGGGCATTGCCGGCCCGGCAGGGCCCGCCGTGGCCTCGCCGCTGGACGCGGCCGTACCGGTGGTCCGGAGCGATACGCGGCCGGAGCCCGGGCCATGCGGGCGTCGGCCGTCCAGGGCGGGAGCCGGGCGTACGGACAGGCGCCGGGGAGTCAGCCGCACGACGCACCCCCTGAGGCGGCCAGCGCTTCGGCGCGCAAGGCAGCGGCGCGGCGCAGAGCCGCCACCGCGGGATCGGCGGCCTGGCCGACGGGGTCGTTGGCGCTTCGGGAGCCGTCCGAGTTCAGGGCCGCTGCGAGCACGGCCTCGAAAGTGGTCAGACCGCCGAGCTCGCCGCGCACTCCGCGGCCCAGCGTCTCCACCGCGCCCGCCGCCCGCGCCCGCTCCCGGCAGTGGAAGGCCAGTTCGCACGCGGCCAGGCACTCGGGCGAGTACGCCGCCCCCACCACGTCCACCGCCTGGGCAAGCTCCTCCGCCGGTCGCGTCGCCGTCTTGCCGTCGTCCGACAGCCGCAGGTCGAAGGTGATGTCGTCCGGCAGAGAGGCGGCGATCTCCTCGACCCGCGTGAGCCGCCCGAGCTGCCGCCGGGTGACGGACAGCTGCTTGCGCACATCCACGGGCTCGGCGGTGGGGAGGTTGGAGAAGTCCTTGGGACACACCAGCAGAACGGTGTGCCGGGGCCGGCCCGCGGCGGCACCAGCCGGCCCATTGCCCTCGGCATGGTGGACCGCAGCCAGCCTTTCGAGCGCCAGGACGTACACCGCGGCCTGCCGGGCCGCCGCGCCGACCTTCGCCGCGTCCGCCGCGCCGTCCACCACGGGGAAGGACTTCACCTCCACGACCGTCCAGCTGCCGTCCGGATGCACCGCCACGGCGTCGGGCTCCAGAAAGGCGGGGGATCCGGCCACGTCCAGCGTCACCATCGGGTGGAACAGCACCGACCAGCGCCCGGCGGCGGTCGCCTCCCGCAGCGCCAGGCTCGTACGGGCCACCCGGCCGTGCGGCCCGGGGGCCGAGAGATCAGGTACGTCCACCTCGCCCGGCTCGGGCGCCGGCGCGCCGCTGTCGAGCCGCTCGTGCAGCAGCCGCATCAGCTCGGCGCCGCCGTCCGCCTGTACCCGTGCCTCGAAGGCGTTGCCGCGCACGAACGCGAACTGCGACTGGCCGAAGGTCGCAGGGGCGCCCAAGGCCCGTGCGAGCGCCCCCTTGTCCACACCAGCGCCGTCGAGAAGGGCGCGGCGCCGGCAGCCGGGATTGGCGGCCAGGGCGGCGAGGGCGCGGGCGTCGAGCGGGTGCGGTGCCGCCGTGGGTCCGCGCAGCTCAGCGAGCCGCTGCCGGAGCGCCGTCGTCGGCTGCGGCAGGGCCTGCGGTGGCGGTGCCGTCGGAGCGGCCGCCACGGGTCGGCTGTCGAAGGATCCGTTCACCCGCCGAAGTCTCGCATCCCGTACTGACAACCGAGGCCGTTCCGCTGTCAGCCGGTGCGATCGGGGCGGTGGGCCGGGGCGGTACTGCGCCATGGTGTCGACGAAGCCGTGGCCGGCATCGAGCAGACGGGGCGGGCACGTCGGGACGAGGGTGAAGCCGACCAGGGCGATCACCGTGGAGCGCAACAGCCAGGTGCGGGCGGCGCGGTAGTGCGCGGGGCGCCGTTTCCAGAGCCACACCAGGACCGCGGGGGTGACCAGGTAGTGCAGGGAGGCGTAGGCGAAGTCGTTGTGTGCGGTCGGTAAGACGCGAAGATCGCGCCCCAGGTTGTCCGGCGATCGCCTGCGCGATGATGGAGACAACAGGCCCTATCCCGGCGAGAGGTACGCCATGGCTCCGCGCATCCTGCTGGCCCGGCACGGGCAGACCGAGTGGTCGCTGCTCGGCAGGCACACCGGGCGCACCGACGTTCCGCTCCTGGACACGGGCCGGCGCGACGCCGAACTCCTCGGTGAGCGGCTGCACCGCCCGCCGTTCGACACCCTCGCCGACTCCGGTGTCGAAGTCCGTACGAGCCCGCTGGCGCGCGCCTCGGAGACCTGTGAGCTGGCCGGGTTCGGCAGCCTCGCCGAGCCGTGGGACGTGCTGATGGAGTGGGACTACGGCGCGTACGAGGGCCTGACCGCCGCCCAGATCCGCGCCGAGCGGCCAGGCTGGCTCATCTGGCGCGACGGTGTGGTGGACGGTGAGACCCTGGCGGAGCTCGGGCGCCGGGCGGACGCGGTGGTGGAGTGGGCGCGCACAGCCGACCGCGACGCGCTGGTCTTCGCCCACGGCCACATCCTGCGCGCCGTCGCCGCGCGCTGGCTGGGCCACGAGGTCTCCTTCGCGGCCCGGATCAGGCTCGACCCGGCGTCCCTGTCAGTACTGGGCTGGGCGTACGGGGAGACGGCGATCGACACCTGGAACGACACGGGGCACCTCGCCGGTGTGGCCGCTCCGCGCTAGCGGATGCCTGCCGCGCGCGAGGCGTGCCGTGGACACCTCGCGGTGAGGCCATTCGCGCTGGCGGGCTGACCAGTCGCTGCAAGAGGCCGCCTCGTTGGCGGGCTGGGCCCGTTGGCCGGGACGGCACTTTCGGGGGCCCGCTCGCCCGGCGCTCGGCGCCGGGTTTTTTCCACCCACCCCTTGAAAGGGGTGGGTGGGGAAGCCGCGCAGCGGCGGTACGGGTGGCAAAGGGGTGTTGGCGGCCGACGTGGGGAGGCCAGGGGTGGCCCTCTGCAGGAGTCGGCGGCTACGCCGGGGCCGAGGTGAGGGTGTGGCGTTCCAGGAAGGCGGCCACCGGCGCTGACCGTTCGAAGGGCCGCAGCAGGAACGCCGTCTCGTCCAGCATTCCGCGGATGCGGGCCGACTGGACCTGGTCGAGCAGGCCCAGTACCCGCCCGCCCGCGTGTGCCGCCTCATCCGCGGCCCCACTGCGCGCCAGGTTTCCCGCCAACTCCGCAGTGAACAGGGCGAGGTTCCGTGTGAAGTGCGGATCCTGGAGCGCCGCCGCCCGGCGCGCGTGGTCCGCCGCACGCCCCCACTCGCCCAGTGCCGACCAGCACTGCGCCTCAAGCCCTTCCAGTTCGGCCTCGCCGTAGAAGGACATCCACTCCGGATCGGAGTCCGACGGCTCGCGGGCGAACAGCGCCTGGGCGCGCAGGAGCGACTCCTCGCAGCCCTTGCGGTCGCCGAGCGCGGCCCAGCCGCCCGCCTCGCGCAGCGCCACCAGCGACAACAGCCGCGAGGACGACAGGTGTCTGGCGGCCCGCTCCGCCGCCTGGGCGGCGCGTACGGCTTCGCGCGGGCGGCCCGCGTCCCGTGCGAGGAAGGCCGTGTTGCAGAACGCGTGCGCTTCCAGCGCGGGGTCGCCGGCCACCCGCGCCGTGGCGAGGGCCTCGGCGTAGTGGGAGCGCGCGTCCGCGACGCGTCCCGAGTCGTGTGCCAGCCAGCCGACGGAGATGGCGAGTTCACCCACTCCGGTGTGCAGCCGGTCGTTCGTCGACTGGCGCCGCGCGCCCGCGTCAAGCAGGGCGTAGGCGGCGCGCAGCGGCCGCGCCGCACGCCGGTACAGACCCTCCGCGCCGTGCCGGTCGTCGAGTAGCCGGATACGGCGCACGGCCTCCTCGACGGCCGCCGCGTCGGACTCTTCGGCGCGCCGCTGCGGGCGGGGGGAACCAGGCGAACCGAGCCCCAGGGACCTGGCCGCCACGGCGGCCGAGCCGCCGGTCATGAATGCGCGACGCAGCACGTCGCTCTCCTCGTGGATGGTGACTGGTGGTTCTGGGCCGGCCTCGGGCGCGGGGGGCGCATTGCCGCTCGCGTGCGCCCTCCGCCCGCGGACCGTATCGCGCGGTGAGAAGCCCATGTCGCCGAGCGAGTGACCCGGAAACATGTGCCGAAACACCCGCTCGTACGCGTAGTTGGGGCAGCGGATCTCCCCGGACTCGACGCGCCCGATGTAACGGGCGTCGCACGAGACCTGCTCGCCGATGTCGCGGGCCGCGCGCCGTACGGCGGCCGCGAACTCCCCTGGCGAGAGCGAGCCGCGCAGCTGCCGGAAGGCCGTGTTCGGCCGTGGCGTGCGGTGGGCGCCGAGGGCTCCCGAGGACGATGACGAAGACGCTGGTGGCGACGCCATGGCCGAGACCTCTCCCCTGCCGTTGCAGCCGCCCCGTGAGGGACGGAGATCGTGCTGCCAACTCCGGCGCGATGGGCGCCGTGTCGGCGAGGCACGACCGTACCGGCTGTGACACACCTGAGACCCACTGTTTAGCTACAAAGCGGATATCTCACCCACCATCTGCCATGAACTGCCATCCTTTGCGGCGGCGTGCCGCCGTAGCCAGTTGACGCCGAGCGGCGTTGAACCCCGTGGAGAAGGAGCGACGCGGCTCACTTCGGAGGAGGGGTTCCCCTTGATGGAGGCCGGCGTGGACACCAGTGACTCGCGGACGACTGCCCAGCAGCGCCCCGCCTCGGACGACAACGCGGTCCCGCCCGGCGCCGAGCCCTGCGACCTGGTGACCGTGCCGGCCCGGCAAGGCCTGGAGGCCGTCGACATCCTGCGGCGCGGCGGGGGAGCGGGCCTCCCCGCGGCGGGCGCCGGAGGCGGCGGCGTCGGAGCCGTGCTCCACGACGGCAGCTGTGACACCCTCGGCTTCCTTGTCCCGCCCGGCACCGCGGCCGGCTGGGACCTGCCGGGCAGCGCCTGTACCGAGACGTTCGGGCGTGGAGTGCCGCTCGCCGACGCCGCCGAGCCGCCGGTCGCAGGCACCGGCTGGCTCGTGCCCCCGGGCGAGGACGCCGACGCCGTCACCGACCCGGCTGTGCTGCGGGCGGCGCTCGGCGAGGCGGCTCGCATGATCGAGGCCGCCGACCGCTGCTTCTGACCCGCGCACGCCCTGCTGACCTGCACGGGCGCTGCCCGGACACCGGCGCACAGCAGCGTCTGCCCCCGGGGATACTGGGGGCATGGCGAAGGGCGGACGGCGTGCGGGCGGGGCGCGCGCCCGTACCCGCGAGCCGGTCACCGAGCAGGTGGACGGCGGACCCGCCGAACTCGTACGCGGACGGCGTGCGGGCGGGGCGCGCGCCCGTACCCGCGAGCCGGTCACCGAGCAGGTGGACGGCGGACTCGCCGAACTCGTACCCGACCGCGAGCGGCCCCGGGCGTGGACCCTGCTCATCGACGGTGCCCCGCAGTCCCATGTGGACCTCGACGATCCGGCCCATCTGGACTTCGCCTACCAGCGCCGCCTCGGCCACATCATCGATCTCGCCGCGCCGCCCGGCCGTCCCGTGCAGGCGCTGCACCTGGGCGGCGGCGCCTTCACCCTGGCCCGCTATGTGGCGGCGACCCGGCCGCGCTCCACCCAGCAGATCGTGGAAGTGGACGCCCCGCTGGTCCAGTTCGTACGACGCACGCTGCCCCTTGAGCGCGGCTGGCGCATACGCGTGCGCGGCGGTGACGCCCGCGCTGGGCTCGGCAAGGTGCCCGAAGGCTGGGCGGATTTGATCATCGCGGACGTGTTCAGCGCGGCCCAGACGCCCGCCCATCTGACCAGCGTCGAATTCGTGACGCAGGTGCGGCGGGCCCTGCTCCCCGGCGGCTTCTACGCCGCGAACCTCGCCGACGGGCCGCCACTGGCGCATCTGCGCGCCCAAATCGCCACCGTGCGGACGGTCTTCCCGGAGCTGTGTCTGGTGGCGGAACCGGCCGTGCTGCGCGGGCGCCGCTTCGGCAACGCCGTACTGCTGGCCTCCGACCGCGAGCTGCCCATCGCCGAACTGACGCGGCGCGCCGCCGTCGATCCGTATCCCGGCCGGCTGGAACACGGGCGGGCGCTGCTGGACTTCACGGGCGGCGCCGCCCCGGTCCGCGACGCGACCGCACTGCCCTCGCCGGTACCTCCGGACGCCGTCTTCGAGTAACCAAGCCCGGCGGTCACTCGGCGATCTGGACGGTCGGCGGGTGCCCGTTCCAGGTGCAGAACACCGACGTTGTGCGGTCACCCGAGGTGAAGTTCACCCGGATCCACTCGGACTGCTTCCACACCTGCATCTGCCAGCCCGAGTTGGGCGTGGCCGTCACCAGGCTGGCTGAGTACTCGCCCAGGTCGAACGCGACCCGTCCACCCGTGACGGTGTAGCTCTTCACATTCCCGCTGGAGGAGGTCGCCGGGGCAGGCGGGCGGCTCGGAGCGCTGCTGCGCGACGGCTCGGCGGTCCTGCTGGGTGTCGGCGTGCGGGAGGTGGGCGCCGGCGGGGACGACGGCTTCGGGCGCCTGGTCGATGACGCCTGCGGCTCGGCTGCCCCGTCCGCCGTGGCGTCCGAGCTCGCGTTCGCGGGTATGGGGAGCGCGGGCGGCGGGTCGTACGCCGTACCGGCCATCACCGTGTGGACGCCCCACCACGACAGCGTGACAGCGGCGCCCGTGGCGAGCGACCAAGCTGTGGCGTGAACCAGTCCTCGATGCACGTCGCTCATATTGCCCCATGGCTCCGCCGGTGCGAACCGGTCTCGAGCAGACGGCCACTCAGGACGCGGGTCACCCGTATGGCGTACGGTGCCGCGCATGGCAAGTGTGCTCGTCGTCGAGGACGACCAGTTCGTACGCTCCGCCCTGATCCGTCACCTGAGCGAGGCGTCCCACGCCGTACGCAGTGTCGGTACGGCCCTTGAGGCGCTGCGCGAGGTGGCCCACATCGGCTTCGACGTCGTCATCCTCGACCTCGGCCTGCCCGACCTCGACGGGTCGGAGGCCCTGAAGATGCTGCGTGGCATCACCGACGTTCCGGTGATCATCGCGACCGCCCGCGACGACGAGGCGGAAATCGTCCGGCTGCTCAACGACGGCGCCGACGACTACCTGGTCAAGCCCTTCTCCGTCGAGCACTTGTCGGCCAGGATGGCCGCCGTCCTGCGCCGTGCGCGCGCGTCTTCGGGCGGCGAGCGGCCGTCGCGTGTCCTGCGCGTCGGCGGGCTGTCGATCGACCCGCTGCGGCGCCAGGCCGAACTGGACGGCATACCCCTGGACCTGACGCGCCGCGAGTTCGACCTGCTGGCCTTCCTCGCGGAGCGGCCCGGTGTGGTCGTCGCACGCCGGGAGCTGCTCACCGAGGTGTGGCAGCAGTCCTACGGTGACGACCAGACCATAGACGTGCACCTGTCCTGGCTGCGCCGCAAGCTCGGCGAGACGGCGGCCAACCCCCGCTATCTGCACACCCTGCGCGGTGTCGGAGTCAAACTGGAGCCCCCGCTGTGAGGTGGGCACTGGTCAAAGTGTCCCTGGCCATCACCGTGATGGTCGTGGTCGCCTTCGCCATACCGCTCGGACTCGTCGTCCAGGAGATGGCCCGCGACCGCGCATTCACCAACGCCGAGCGCCAGGCCGCCACCATCGGACCGGCCCTGGCCATCACCACCGACCGCGAGCAGCTGGAGCGGGCCGTCGCCAGTACGCAGGCCGGGGCGGAGGGCCGGATGGCCGTGCACGTACCGGCCGCGGGCGGGGGCACTGTCGAGATCGCCGGACACCGGTCCCACGAAACGGAGATGGCCACCGCGAGCCGCCTTGGCCGCGCCTCCATCTCCCCGGTGCCCGGCGGATTCGCGCTGCTCCAGCCGACCGCCGTCGCCTCGGGCAAGGTCGCCGTCGTCGAAGTCTTCGTACCCGAACGCGAGGTCAGCAACGGCGTGACCACCGCCTGGCTGGTGCTCGCCGGGGTCGGCCTCGCGCTGATCGTGGGCTCGATCGCCGTAGCGGACCGGCTCGGCACCCGGTTGGTCCGCCCCGCCGAGCAACTGGCCGATGCCGCCCAGGAGCTGGGCGAGGGAAAGCTCGGGGCGCGCGTGCCCGAGGAGGGGCCCACCGAGCTGCGGTCCGCGGCCATCGCCTTCAACTCCATGGCCGACCAAGTGGTTCAGCTGCTCGCCAACGAGCGTGAGCTGGCCGCCGACCTGTCCCACCGGCTGCGCACCCCGCTGACGGTGCTGCGGCTCAACGCCGCGTCGCTGGGCGACGGTCCGGCCGCCGAGCAGACCCGGATGGCCGTCGCCAAGCTCGAGGGCGAGGTCGACCAGATCATCCGTACCGCGCGCGAGCAGAAGCCGCAGACCCAGGGACCGCCCGGAGTGGGTGCCGGCTGTGACGCGTCCGATGTGATCCGCGAGCGCATGGACTTCTGGTCGGCGCTCGCCGAGGACGAGGGGCGCAAGGTTTGGCTCGCGGGGGTGGAGCGGCCCGTACGGGTCCCGGTGGCGCGCCCCGAACTCGCTGCCGCGCTCGACGCGATGCTCGGGAACGTCTTCCGGCACACCCCCGAGGGCACGGCCTTCGCGGTGGACGTGTACAACGCCGACGACGCGGTGATCGTGCTGGTCTCCGACGCCGGTCCCGGTATCGCGGACCCGGACGCGGCGCTGCGGCGCGGCCACGGCGACGGGCGGCCGGGCTCGACCGGTCTCGGACTCGACATCGTGCGCAGGGTCGCGGAGTCGACGGGCGGGGACCTGCGGATCGGGCGCTCGGTGCTGGGTGGCACGGAGGTACGGGTCTGGCTCGCGCTCGACGGACGCCGCCCGTGGGTGGGCCGCCGGGGGCAGCGCGTGGTGCGCCGCAAGCGCGCCAAGGCGGGCAAGTGACCCTCGCCCCGGGATTGGTGTGGACCATTAATCGGTGCCGATACAGCCCTTAAGGGCGCCATAAGAACGCCTGCCGCCGCGCCATTCCGGGCTTTTGCCGGTTTCCGTCTCGCTAGCGTGCTGCCCCACCGCACCACCCCCCGCACACAGCAGAGGCAGGCACGCGATGAGAAGGACGCACAGGCGTACGGTGACCCGCAAGGCCAAGGTGATCGGCATGGTCGTCACCGCGGCCGTCGTCGGCGGCGCCGGGTTCGCACTCGCCGGGACGGCGCAGGCCGCCTCGGTCGGCGCCGCGTACACCAAGACGAGCGACTGGAACAGCGGTTACACCGGGCAGTACGTCCTGAAGAACGAGTCGGACAAGGCCCTGTCCGACTGGACGCTGGAGTTCGACCTGCCGGCCGGCACGAAGATCAGCTCGCTGTGGAACGCCGAGCACACGGTGAAGGGGCAGCACGTCACCGTGAAGCCCCCGCGCTGGGGCGGCGAGATCGCCCCGGGCAAGTCCCTCGACATCGGCTTCGTCGCCGTCTCCAGCGGTTCCACCACGAAGGCGGGCGACCCGACGGGCTGTTTGATCAACAATGTGAAGTGTTCGGTCGACGAGGGCCCGACCCCGGAGCCGAGCGGCCGCCCCACCGGTCAGCCGTCCCCGACCGCCTCTGCGACCCCGACCCGGACGGCGACGCCGACAGCGGCCCCGACGAGCACACCGACGGCCACGCCGACGCCCGCCGAGCCGGACCCGGGCTCGGGCTCCGCCGCCGGCGCGGGCTTCGCCCCGTACGTCGACACCTCGCTGTATCCGGCCTTCGACATCGTGGGCACCGCGAAGAAGACAGGGGTCAAGGAGTTCAACCTCGCATTCGTCACCTCCGGCGGCGGTTGCACGCCCAAGTGGGGCGGGGTGACCGACCTCGGCAGCGACGCGGTGGCCGCCAAGATCGGTGACCTGCGGGCCGCCGGCGGCGACGCCCGGGTCTCCTTCGGCGGTGCGTCCGGCTCCGAGCTGGGTCTCGCCTGCTCCTCGGCCTCCGACCTCGCCGCCGCGTACGGCAAGGTGGTGGACACCTACAAGCTCACCAAGGTCGACTTCGACATCGAGGGCGCCGCGCTGCCGAACACGGCCGCCAACACCCGCCGCGCCCAGGCCATCGCCGAGCTGCAGAAGAAGCACCCGGGGCTCGATGTGTCCTTCACCCTGCCGGTCATGCCCACCGGGCTCACCCAGGACGGCGTCAACCTTCTCGCCGACGCCAAGAAGAACGGTGTGAAGCTCTCCGCCGTCAACATCATGGCGATGGACTACGGGCCGGCCTTCAGCGGCGACATGGGCCAGTACGCGATCGAGGCCGCCACAGCCACCCAGGGCCAGATCAAGAGCGTCCTGGGGCTGTCGGACGCCGCCGCGTGGAAGACCGTCGCCGTCACCCCGATGATCGGCGTCAACGACGTCACCACCGAGGTCTTCAAGGTCGACGACGCCACGCAGCTGGTGAAGTTCGCCGAGTCCAAGGGCCTGGGATGGCTGTCGATGTGGTCCGCGACCCGTGACAAGCAGTGCCCGGGCGGGGCGCAGAACTCGGCTCAGGCGACCTGCAGCTCGATCGTCCAGGACGACCTCGCCTTCACCAAGGCGTTCGGCGCCTACAAGGGCTGACGCCTCCCAGAACCGCCACCCCCTAGC
>NZ_JBUEGC010000056.1:0-38626 GCF_054963655.1 Streptomyces sp. HSS9-12
GAGCTGTTCTGCGCTGCGGGATCAGCCAGGCTAATGACGTATACGTAGGTCTGTGCGTGTGGGCCGACAGCACGTCGGTCGGCGATGTGATCGCGGTGGGCGAGGACCTGACGTCGTCCTCGCTTGCGAACGTCGACCTGGACGCACTCGCGCAGCAGACGAGGGACCTGCGCAAGGCCATGCGTGGCGGCTCGGCAAACTGATCCCGTCTGTGCCGCCAGGCAAGCGTCTGGCGCGGGGCGGTCGCCGCAGCCCTGCTGCGCATAGTCAGGCACTGTGGCGAACGCCGAAGCTCCACTGGGTCCCGCAACTTCCGGCCATCGCCATGGTCCGCCGTCGTGGTGCTCGCTGGTGGTGGCTTCTTGGCGTGATGGGTGGTTCGGTCGTGAGGACGACGACGGCGGGGCTACAGGGGGGTTGGTGGCGGGGTCAAGGTGAACGACAGCGGTGGCTGCGGAGAAGCGCCCTCCCGCCGCCGCGCCCTCGCCGACGAGGGCGCGGGCTGGGAATAAGCCGGTAATGCAGGACGGGCGGATATGGCGCGCTGGAGCACTCGCTCTGGACCGAGCAGCTTTTACAAGTGCCAGCCGCGGCCCTCGTGCCGCGCCGGCCCGCCGCCTTTACCTCTATTGCGCGCTTGCTGCCGTTCGGCCTCTTCCTGATCGATCTCTTCCTGGTAGGCGTCAAGTTGGCGCTGACCTTCGGCTTCCGCGGCGCGTCGCTCTTCCGCGCTCATCGCGTCATACGCGCGCATGCCCGCCGCAGCCTTCTCATGCAGCGCCTCCCGGTAGGCTCCCGTCATCAGGGCCTGGCGCAGCCCGACCCGCCCGGCAAGTACTTCGCGGGCCATTTCCTGCACATTTCGCGTCCCCACTACTGGCCAGTCGCTGCAGGGACTTGCGCAAGGCCCGGCCCGTGCGGGGGACTTGGCGATTCCAGGAACTCTTCATCTCCGAATTCTCGTTCTGGCATTCGGGGCTGCTCCACTCGCGAGGTGTTTCGGGGTGGGGCTACAGTAGCCGACTGCTACGGAACGGGGATTGGGGTGACGAATGACGTTCGGGGTCCGGCCGAAAGACCTTCAGGGGTATAGCCGACAAGTAGGACGTGCGGCCGACGACATACAGCAAGCCACGGAGTACATCAACAAACACGGAGACTTGGGTGCCGTCACGGGGCAGGGGCTGTTTCTCTGGGCGACCGGATTGCACTCGCAGGCCATGGACGAGGTGAAGAACGTGTTCACCCGCATTCACACTCTCCTCACGGCCAGCGCGAAGGAACTCTCGAAGTCTGCTGAGTACTACCAGGCGACCGACCGTGACCAGGCGTCCAAGCTCGACGCCACCTACCCGCCCAGCAAGCGCTAGCCCCGGAAAGCACCCGCTCTCATGAGTTTCACGGATACTGCCGAACCCGTCGACAACCTCAAGGCCCCAGTACGCCAGAAGAGTTCTCCAAGGGAATTGTCGGCGATGCGGTTGGCACCATAAGCGATTTCCTCAGCCCCAGCAAGTGAGCGTTGGCGACAATCGAGTTCGTGTTCGGGATGAACCCCTTGGAAGAGGCTATCGAGTGGTTCACCGGCGACTGGGAATCCTACGTCAAGTGCGTTGAGATGGCCAACACGGGAAAGCTCGCAAAGGACATAGCCGCGAATCTCCAGTCCGGCAACAGGGAGCTGGACGCGACATGGGACGGCAATGCCGCCGATGCCGCGTATGTGTACTTCGATGAACTGGCCCAGAAGATTAAGTCACTTGAAACAGACTTGAATGAGCTCCAGGGCTACTACAAGGATGTGGCCCTGGCCGTCGCGAGGGGCGCGGACGTCGTCAAGGGTCTGCTGGAGCAACTTGCGGACGAGGCGATCATTGCGGAGATCGAGCTCACCGCAGGCACTCTGCTGGCCGAGACAGGTCGTAGGCTATGCGGCGGCGGCGCTCGAAATCGCCAAAATGATCAAAACGTGGGGGCGTATCACCGAGGCCTACAGCGCCGCGCAGCAAGCTGTGGACGTCGGAACCACCGCAGCCGGGGCAGTGGTCGGTCGGCTCGGTGTCGCCCTGAAGAGCTTCCCGGAACCCGGGAAGAGCTACGACAACCCTGCGGTGTAGCCAGCACTCAGCTCAGAGAAGCCAGGTCAGCAGCGTCACCAGAAGGCAGACAGCGGCACCCGCGAGGCCGCCTCGGATGATCCACTTCCGCACTGTGCCCACCCGGGTGTCCGATACCGCCCGGGTGATCAGGGACACGTGCGTACCGCTGCGCGGGAACATCCCTGTGACGGCGAACGCGATGCCGTACGCCGCTACAAGCCAACCGCCGAAGAACGCCGCAAGCCATCGCGTCGTCTCGCCGAAGCCAGTCCGCACGTACCAGTCGCCAGCCTGTTGCACCGAAACCTTGCTGCCAGGTTTCAGGTCGACCGAAAGGCTCGCCTGGTCGTCTGTGATCTTGCCGTCATCGGAGCGGAAAGTGCCACCGCACTCGGTGGTGTCGCGGGAGTGACTGCTGCCGTGCTTGATCCAGCAGCTCTCCACGGTCAAGGTGCCGTGCTTCCCTGCGAGGCCGGCAGCGTGGGCTGCGTTGTAGAGGCCGAAGCCGAAAATCACGAGGGCGATAACGAAGAACAGGCCCCCGAGAGCGCGACCCATGACGCCTGGACGGGGTAGTGATGCCGTCGGCGCGAGCGGCGTCAGCTCTGGTTCGATCATTACCCGGCCCCTCTCATGACGTACGCGTCGACCAGCTCGCGCGCCCGCTTCACATCGTCCGCTACCTGTCCCAACGGCGCGACGACCGTGTGGCAGTCCTCTGCGCCACGCAAGTAAACCGGGGAGTCCACCAGAACATGCAGCCCGCGCAGGTCCAGCTGGACAGGCTCGATGGCATGTGTTCCAAAGGTCTCGTCTGTCGCAAACGGATTGCGGCCGTGCGCTCCTGAGATCGCCAGAAGCCTGGACTACACCGCGGTCGCCTGTAGCTGCGCTCCCGTGGTGCCGGCCCCTGGCATCGGCGACCTCGTTCTTCATCAGCCCGGTGACGTCATGGCACACAACGTGCTTGACGCGCCGACTCAGGGGCCTGGATGCGCGACAGCGGCCGCCGTCCCCGTACGTAAGTAGGCCGAGGCCCGTACCTCATCGGAGGTACGGGGCTCAGCGCGGGGTGAATGGCGTAGGGATGTTCACCGTTCGGGGACGCCCGGCAGGAAGGAGTCGGGGGTGTCGATGAAGATGTTGGACATGAATCCGCCCAGGGCGGGGACGAAGGCCCAGAAGGGATTGCTGAATCCCTCCGCCTGCACCATCTCGCCCCGGCGCTGGAATTCCACGAAGACCGGGGTGGGACCGCTCAAGGTCTGTACGACCTCGGCATTCAGCTTCGGCTCCTTGCGCACCTGGACCTGGGTGCCCCAGGTGGAGAAGTTCGGCTGCGGACCCGAGCCCGGAGCCGGCCCGGGCGGCTGGTTGCCATCCACCGCGCCGGCAGCCTCGGCCAGCAGCTTCCGCGCCTCATCCTCCTGCTGATCGTACCGGTCCGGAAACGCCGACCTCTGCACGCTCTGGGCGAGCTGTCCTGCCGTCTGCCCCGGGTTCCTCTGGTCGTTGGGGATGGCCTGCTCGAAGAACTTCCGGGCCGCGTAGTCCGGATTCATGATCTGTTCCGGCGAGCCCCACCCCGCAGACGGCCGCTGCTGGAACCCTCCCAGCGAGTCGCGGTCGCCGTAGTTCAGGTTCCGCATGCCCGACTCGACGATGCCGGTCTCAAAAGCCGCCAGCATGACCTTGTCCGTGACCCGCAATTCCCGGCCGACGCGGTAAATGGTCTTGGCGACCTCGAGGTCGTATGCCATGAGCCCACCATGTCCCCCGGCCAGAAGGCGGGGTCGCCCTTGCGGCCCGGAGCCCACTCCTTGTGCCCGATCGCCCGGTCGGCCGACAGCCCGAGATGACGCAGCAGCGCAGCCACCCCGCGCGGATACGAGTCGATCTGGGCCGGCGTCCAGTCGCGCCGGGTGCCCACCGACTCCGCTTCGACCCCGATCATGTAGGGATTGGCCTTGTCCTTCGGGACGTTCAGCCACGGTCCGCCCTCGCCCGCATGCCCCGCCTCCCCGGCCGCGATGACGATCCAGCTGCCGTCACGGGCCAGCCCGAGCTGCGCCCGCGGGCCGGGCAGGCCGGCGTCCCCGTCGCGCACAATGGCCAGGCTCGGGTAGTTGCCCTCTGCGGGACCCGCGGTGTGGTGCAGCAGCACACCGCGGATGTCAGCCCCCGGGACCCGGCCCTGCCCCCGGTGCTGGTTTATCCCATCGAGCACAACCCCGGCTGGGCGGACGGCCGGAGTCGCGCCAAAGTACGGGCCGGCGGGGAGAGCCCCTGTGCCGCGCTGCTGGGGCAGACCCGGGCAGCAGCTCTGGAGGTCGTCGCCTCCGGCTGCACGACGACGGAGCTGGCGCGGCGGCTGAACGTCTCACCGGCGACCGTCACCCACCACACCGCCATCCTGCGGGGAGCCGGACTGATCACCTCGCACCGCACCGGAGGAGCAGTCCACCACATGCTGCGCTCGCTGGGGGCCGCCCTGTTGCGCGGCGACTGACCGGAACCGGCTTGCGGAAAGACCCAGAAGCGGACCGCGGGCACATGGCTGATCACCGTACGTCTACGCTTCCGTCCATGAACTCAACGAGCAACGAAGAACTCGACCGCGAGCAGGCGGAGCCGGAAGAGCAGCCCGAGCCCGAGGAACAGCTCGAGCCGGAGGACGAGTTCGACGACGAGTTCGACGACGAGTTCGACGACGAGCTCGAGGAGGATTTCGAGTCCGAGGAGCAGGGGCGGCGCCCGCTGAGCCCGCGGCAGGCGCGCCGTATCCGCATAGCCGTGGCCGCGTTCTTCATGGCCGCCGCCGCCATTGTTCTGGTGGTGCGGCTGAGCCGGCCGAGCTCGGTGCTGACCGTAGGTGTCTACGGGGTCGCGCTCATCCTCTGCGGCACCGTCATCGAACTGAGCCGCCGCGGCCGGACCCGGCTCGGCATGTGGCTGCTGGCGGCCGGGCTCGTGGCCGTTGCCCTGGCCGACCAGCTGCTGCGGGCGTATTGAGGCAAGGCTGTACGGGCGTCCGGAGTCCAGCGCGCGCCGGGCGCATCGGGGGCGCGCTGGTGCCCGTGTGCGCCGTACGGGACCGGGCGCCACGACGCGGGCCGGCCGGTACGCTCGGACCCTGTGACTGCCCCGAACGACGAAGAATTCGAGCGCCGGCAGAACTTCGCCCTCCGGATGGCGACCTCCACGCCCCAGGAGCGCCGGTCTCTGCTGCGTCAGCAGAGCCGGAGCCCGGAGACGAACCGGCGCAGCCATGTACTGGCGGGCCTGCTCTTCATGGCCGTCCTGATTGCCCAGCTGATCAAGGAAGTTGCCGGGCACGCGTCTGCCGTGAACATCGCGATCATCACGGCAGCCATCGTCCTCAGCGGCGCGATGGCAGAACTGAGCCGCCGCGGCCGGACCCGGCTCGGCCGCTACCTGCTGATCGTCGGCTTCATGGCCCTCGGCCTGGTGGAGACCATGCAACACTGACGGCCGTATCAGAGCATTCGCCGCGAGCAGATCAGAACAGGCCGTGCCACATCTGCTCGACCACCACGGACCACCAGTTGTTCCGGTTCTCCAGCGCCGAGGCGTCGATGGCCGCCAACTGCTCCTGCAGCGCAGCCACTTCCGCACCAGCCGCCACCGGGTCCAGGCCCGGCATCCGCTGCCGGGTGGTGGCCAGCAGCGCGAGGGAGCGGGCGAACGCGGCCACCGACGCGTTGACGTACCGGCCGGCCGCGCTGGTCGGGTTGACGGCCCAGACCGCGCCGACGCCGCTGTGCATGTGCTCGACCTCGCGGCACTGCACAGATGTCGCGCACACTCCGTCCGAGCCGATGCGGACGAAGCCCGCGAGGGTCTCGAGAGCGCCTTGCGTAGCCTCGGTTCCGCGCTCGCGCATGTGCGTCGCGACATCGGTGAACATGCCGCCGGCCGGGGGAGCGTCGGGCCGGTCGGCGGTGAAGAAGAACGGCAGGTCGGCCGGCAGCCCGGCCCAGGTGAGGGCCGACTTCGCGGCCTCGGGCAGCTGGCTGTGGGCGATGTCGTCCGCGTCGGCGCGCCGCACGCCGTTCGCCCCGAAGACCTCCACGAGGTGCTGGCCCAGCGCCACATCGCGCATCGGCTCGGCGGGCGTCACATTCGTCGGCACCGGCACTCGGTGCGGGCGGGGCGGCGGCTGCTGGCCGGCGATCTGATGCATGAGCTCGACGTGCTGGAGGAGCCCCGCGATGCCCTCGTCGCGCTCCTCGGGCCGGACGCCGTAGTTCTGCGTGCAGGACGCCTCGGCGTTGGGGAACGCGCTGAGGACCTCGCTGGTGTAGCCGCCGGGGAGCGGGCTGGGGCGCAGATCGGTGTGGATGGCGACGACGTTGCCGGCGGGTACGTTCATGCGCTGCAGTTCGGCCCACACCTGGTACTCGGCGGGCGGGAGGCCCGGGCCCGAGTTGCGGAACAGGGTGGTCTCCTCGCCGTTGGACGGGTCCACGTAGGTGAAGACCGCGGTGTTGCCCGGGCCGGTCACCGGGCGCTCGGCCGCGGGGCGCTGTTCGGCCGGGCGCTCGGCCGCTGGGCGCTGTTCGGCCGGGCGCTCGGCCGATGAGGCACCGCCACCGTGCTTCTGCTGGTACATCCGTACAACCTCGTCGACGGGCACGGACGGCCAGACGCTCAGCTCACCGGTGCTGCGGTCCACGACTCCGCACGCGTTGCCGATCTCGGCGGGCGGCCGCCGCTGCCCGGTCACCGGGTCGCGCTCGGGCGGCGGGGGTACGGCCCACACCACCCAGCCGAGGTCGAACTCGTATGTCGCCACCTTGCGCTGCGGAGCCTGTGCGCCGTGCGGGTTGAGCCAACGGTCGGCGATGGCGATGGCCTGCGCCTGGCTGATCACGAGGAGACTCCTTCGAGGCCGTCGAGGGCGAAGTGCGGGTGTACGCGCATTACGAGGCTAGCGCTCGGGCGGGCGCCGGGATGTGCAGGGCTTTGGCCCCGCGCTCGGTGGCGAGAAGGAGGATGCCGTCGGGGGAGAGGTCGGCGCCGGTGAAGGGGGTGTCGGAGATGAGCGCCGCGACGACCTCCTCGGCGGCGCGGTCCCAGACCCGTACGTAGTCGGCGCCGCGGCTCAGCGCGAGCGGGGCGGCGGCCCGCTCGTTCTCCGAGGGCCGCCGGACGCGCTCCGGGTCGGCATCGAGCAGCCCTGGCTGTACAAGGCCGTGGACGAGTACCGAGGACCCGCCCGCCTCCCCGATCGGGCGGGCGCCGGGGGTGCCCTCCGGGACGACGAGGGCGGCGACGGGCAACGTGGCCGCGGTCTCCCGGGCCGGTTCCGGGTGCGCCTGCGCGCCGCCATCCGGAGCGGGCTGCGGCTCGGCGGCCTGCTGCCGCAGACTGCCGACGGTCACAGCGCTGATACCCGGGAGCGGCAGGCTCCACAGGGTGCGCCAGGGCAGCTCCAGCCCGAGCCGGTGCAGCGCCGCGGCGTGGTCGGGCATGCCGTCCTCGATGAACGCCGTCTCCAGCAGGGCGGCGCGCATCCTCACGGGCACCTGGGTACGGGTGAGCAGCGGAGCGGTGCGCAGATACGTACGGGCAGGTGCCCCCAGGGACTCCACCGGCACCGCCTCCACCGCTGCCCGCAGCGACACCGGGTCGGCGTGCGCGAACAGGCCCGGGTCGGTGAGGAGTTGGGGGAGCAGACCGGCGTCGAGGGTGTGTCCGGCGATGTGGTCGCGCACGTAGGGGTCGGCCTTGCCCCAGTCCTGGGCGGGGACGGCCTCGAGCAGCGCCATCGCGATCTGCGTCTGGGCGGCGCGTACGTCCGGCAGGCCGGCGCGGATCTCCTCGCTGAGCGCCGGGTGCAGCAGACGCAGCAGCGTACGGCCGCTGTCGTCCTGCGACGTGCCGCCCGCTTCGTCCTCCTCCGGCTCTACAGACTGGACGAACGGTCCGGCGAGCAGCATGCCGCGCGCGATGGCCTCACTCATGTCCTGCCCGGCGACGGCGCTCGCCAGCCGGCTCCACAGCCGAACCGGAAGCCCGTCGCCCTCCGCGAGTGCGATGGGCGCGAGCATCAGCCGCAGCGTCTGCGGGTCGGAGCCCAGGCGCCGGGCGTGCAGGTCGACCGCTTCGCCGACGCTCCTGGGCAGCCGGCTTTCGTCCGCCGGATCGAAGCCCTCGGGGCTCATCAGGATGCACTCGGCGGCGAGCTGTACGGTCAGCCGGCTGCCGCCGCTCCCGCTTCCCGCGCGGCGCGCGATCGCCTCGGCGAGGGCGCGGCGGGCGTCGGGGTCAGTGGTGAACGGCAGCTCCGGCGCCCCGAACCGCGGGTCGAGCGCCGCGGCGGCGTGCAGTGCCAGCCCTTCGGGGTCGGCCCACTGCGGCTCGTCGAGGTCGATGATCTGCCCCACGCCGGGCGGCAGGCCGTCGACCAGCTCCGCGGCGAGCGGACGCGGTACCTCGGCGAGGAGGTGAACATTCTTGACGGCGGCCAGGCGCGTGAGGACCTCCCGCACCAGACGCGCCGGCTCCCCCGCGGCTCGCACGGGCCCGGCCCGGTCGACGTCGGGTACGACGATGCTCACCGGCTCGTCGAGCGCGGCGAGTTCGGCGTACACATCCTCGGTGCGCTTGGCCCGCAGGCCGTAGTGATCGGCAAGAGTCCACAGCACCTGCCCCGCCGTCAGCCCCGCCGGGCTGGGCACGGCGGGTGTGGGCAGCTCGGGCGGTACGGTCGCCGGGTCCAGCTCGTCCAGCGGCAACTCGTCGCGGAACTCGGGGTCGCACAGCATCAGGAACCCCGTCAGCAGTCGCGAACACCCGCTGCCCGGACTTCCGGTGAGCACGACGACGCGCGGCGCGCCGGGCCAGTCCATCCGCCACGCGGCGAGCGCCCGCAGTGCGGCGGTGCGGCCGCCGATGTGGGGGTGCGGCGCGTAGCCGTCGGTCGAACCGGTCATGGAGCCCCCTGTCCTCCTGCCCTTGCGGACGTCAGCGCATATCACCCCTGATCTTATGTTCACCGGGGGTTCGGCGAACCGCTCGGGGGGCCGGGCCACTGATCGAGCTGAGTCTCCGATTCCGGTTCCTGCGGCTGGCGTTGACGCAGCCGCGGGCCGTTGTTGTCAGAGCCGGCTCGTACAGTCGTCCGTGACGCTGAGTTGTCAGATTGGTCTCTACGCCCGCAGGACCGTAGTGCTTGCGGTAGAAGGGGATCCCGGCCTCCGAGGGGAGGTTGGGGAACGTAACCGAGCTTGCCCTGTCGTCTTGGAGACCACGAGATGGCTGCCGCCTTGCGGCTGAGGAGCACTGGTGTCGGCGGGCTATTACGACGGCGTGGTCCGGCGTGTCACGAGCCAGCAGGTCCGCAGTACTCACCGAAGCGGTCGGGAATTGGTGCTTTAGAGCGTGTCCGGGCGGTAGACCTTGCGGTAGAGCGCGATGGCGGCCTCGGGCGGGCGGTGGGGAAGGGTGCTGATCTCGCCGTTCTCTTTGGAGACCACGACGCAGGTACCCCCCGGGTTGGTGGCCGGCCGGGGACGGTCCGTGGGCCGGCGGGGTGTGGGCCGGGGATAGGTGGCGTACACGAGGTACCCGATGTCGAATTCACGCACCTTCAGTGGCGCGGGAGAGCCGTCCGGCCAGCGGGGCGCGAACTGGGTTCGGGCGATCTCGAGGGCTTCCTCAGCGTTCGTGGGAATGGGCCGACGGCCTTCCGAGGCGTCTGAGTGCGGCGTCATGGGTCTGCTCCAGGTCTATGGGCCGTCTGCGTGATCGTAGGGCGTTGCCGTGAGCCGGCGGGCGGAGAGGCAAGAGGCCCTTCGCCGCTGCGTACCGTGAGATCCCGCAACCGTGCGACCGTGTGCCGGCGCATCCACTGGCGCGGCTGGCCGCCGGTCGCAGGTCCTCTGAGCGCGGGGTCGCGGATGAGCTACACGCTTGGGCGGTAGTACCTGCGGTAGACCTCGATGGCCTGCTCCGCCGGGTAGTTGGGCACATCGGTGATGTCGCCGTTGATCTTGGAGATCACGATGTTGCTGCCGCCGGGTTCCGGAGGAAGGGCCGGATCAGTCGGCTCGGGGATGGAGGCATACACGAGATAGCCGATATCGAACTCGTGGACATGAAGAGTGACGGGTGTGCCATTCGGCCAGACCTGCGGGAATTGAGTACGGCCAATCTCCAGCGCCTCCTCCGCGTTGCTGGGAACCGGCGCATTGCTACCTGTGGGGCTTGTCAACTTCTCTTCTCCTGGGTTCGTGCTTACGTCGCTCGGGGGTGCTCAACGAGTACGGCAGAGGGCCCATGCCCTTGGGGACCGGAAACTCCGTGCCCATCGCTCAGTCGGTGTCGTAGAGAACACTCGTCCAAGCGCTGGACGCAGCCCCCTCCTCGTCGATCCAGTCGAGCGCGCCCTCGATCTGTTCCCGGAGTTCCTCGCGTTCGCCGCGGCTGGAGGCCATGGTGAGCAGACAGCGGCGCAAAACATAACCCTGGAGCATGGCGACGAACATGCCGAGGCTGCTCGCGATCAGTGGATCGTGGTCGTCGTACTCATCGGCGGGTGACCGGTACACCGCGCCCTCCTCGCCGTCGAGGACGATCGAGCCCCCCATCCAGATGCCGAGCCGGTAGTAGGGACCCTCACCTGCGGATTCGGGAACGATGTCCTCGTCGGCCTTGCCCCAGACGTCGTCGAATGATTGCTCGGCCCAATCGTGCCGGTCGGCGGCGACCAGTGACATCTCCGCTCCGGTGAATGCCGGCAGGCCGACCTCGGACAGAACCCGGCGGGCGTCCTCGTCCCGCAGCCCATCGGGCAGAGCCGACTCGGGTACGCGCCGCACGGTCTCCGGACCGAAGACCTCGGCGAGGATGGCTGGGTCCGCCGTGTCCCATGACTCTGGTGTCGTGTCGACTGCCATCCCGAAGTCGGCGAGCAACGGCTCGCCGTGGACCGGACTGAGCCCGCTGAATTTCGATGGATCGGTGGGTTCCACCGCGAAGAGTCCGCCGACTCCGGCCTGGACGACTGCGTCGCCGACGCGTACGGAATCTGTCAGCAGTTGCGGTTCCGTATCGCCATAGATGGTCAATTGCACCCAGGGCTGGGTGGCGCCCGTCTCGGTGCCCGCCGGCCAGCGCGGCTCGGCCTGGCCAGGTTCGGGCACGCCCCCGGTCCATGGGCCGGCGAGCAGCTCCCCGGTGTCGACGTCCCAGACGTGGAATCGCGGGTCCCATGACCCCTGGCCGGCGACAGCGGTGCGGCCGGTCCACGGGATGGTCTGGACCGTTCGAACCGAACCCGGCTGGAGATACGCGGCCCGGGCGCCGCCAGGCGGCCGCCACCGTGACCAGCGTGTGCGCCAGGGCAGGGCGATACCAGAGCGCTCGATGCCCTCAGTCAGTTCCAGGTCGCCGCGTGCGGTGCTCATCAGGTGGAGCCAGGAGGCCCATTCGCTCTGGGGTAGGGAGTCGACACCGCTGAGCCAGAGGTTCGCGGCATCTCCCGATGATGTCTCCGTCTCCATGGCCAGCACTGCCTCGCGGTAGTGACAGTTGGCCGCGTCCAGGAACGCCACCTGGTCAAGGTGCGCCACAATGCGGCCATCTCGCTGTATGGCGTCGAAGCGCCCCGCCTGCACGGCGTGCATCGGCAGGCCGTGCGCGGCGTACCAGCCGACCGCCCCTGAGGCGGCCCAGCCGGCCGGGTGCGTCCAGGCGTCCGCGGCAGTCAGCAGCCAGGTCACAAGGCGGTCGTGTGCCGCGCGGGCCACAGCCGGTTCGTACTCCTCGCGCAACCGCTCGGCCACCCGCTCTTCGGCGAAGCGGACGGCATCGCCGTCGAAGGTGAGCACATCTGACGACTCACGTGCCATCTCGGCCAGGCTGTCCTCGGTCAGATCCGGCCCGCCTGTGGCACGGATCAATTCCCGCCATACGGCGAGGGGCACCTGGCGCGGCTCTGCGAGTGCCAGGGCACGGATGGCCGTCTCCTGAGGTGTGGGTGACTCCCGGCGGTCCGTCTCGCTCGGGGGCGACACAAGGAGCCTCAGACGATCCCGCTGGCGCCGCTCCTCGGTGTCGGCCTCGACGATGACCCTGAGCCGCCCCTGCCTGGCGAGCTGGTCCGCGAGCATGCGGACCACTCGCTTTGGCTGTATCGACCGCCGGGTACCACCCGCGCGGTGTGCGTTGAGAATGATCAGCGGTCTGCGGCTCAGCCCGGAACGCTCAAGGGCCGGCCCCCAGTTCGCCCGACGCCGCCGGACTTCCGGCACTCCGGCGGCGGCGAGCACGCGCTGCAGGACAGCTTCCGCGCTGAGGCCTGAGGCATCGACCGTCACCGCATCAGGCAACGTCTCGGCTACGCGGAGCAGAACGCGGCTGCGACCGGACCCGGGCGCTCCGGCGACCTCGGCCACCCGGCGGCTGTCGTCCTCGCGCCACCACGCCACCAGTCGCGCAGCGGCCGCCTCTGCGCCCACCCTCTCGTACGCGGACTCGGGGAGATCCATGGGGTCCTTCCGTATCCCAGCTTGCGGATGTTCCGGCTATACCTGCGGGGCGACGATGCGCCACAGGTCTTCCGCGAAGGATATACGCGCCTGGATCTGCCGTTCCCGCTCGGCTTCGTATGCGGTTTCCGGTACTCGGGCGGCTATTTCGTCCCGAATCTGCTGCAGTACTTCCTCCGGCAGCTTCATAACCCCCAACTCTTGCCGCTTTTCCCGCCGCAGAGCGTTCCCAATCTTGTTCCTCTCCCGGACTGCATCCATATCTGCCCGGTAGGTCGTGCTGTAGTAGACGGGAATGCCTTTCAACTCCCTGCGGATGAGGTTCGAGCAATTGTTTCTTCCTCGACCGCCCTTCTTGTCACCACAGGGCTCGCGTTCTGTATACAGCCCTTGTGGTTTGTACTGCTTGTCGGCCGGTTGGGCAGCGTTGGCATCACGCAACCAATCGACCAGCGCCTGTTCGGAGTGTTTTCCGGGCTCGCCGGCCGGAGCGGGATACGAGGAGTCCACGATGTACTCGACGCCGTCGGGTCCTTCGACTTCAAGGACCGCGTAGTTACGGGCTGCCAGGTCCGGCGTGTGCTTTTCGATATTGGGAGATGGATTCAGTACGTCGTTGAGGAGCGACGAAAGATCCTTCGTACCCCTTCGCTCGTGCAGGCGGCCACCACGGGAATGGTCATCCGTCGCAACCGGATGTGAATTGATACCGTATTCCTGGTGGAAGGTGTGACTCATACGCCCGAGCATCGCGATCACAGCCATACGTTCACCCCTGTCCAACTGGTCGAAGCCTGGCAGGGCTCGGGCCAGCTGGTCCGCGGTGAAGGTCCTTGGCCGATGAGCATGGGTGTCGGTGTTCGGTGCGTCTCCCGCCGCCACTTGCAGTACCCGCGCGAGGCTTCCGTTTTGGGCCCATCCGCGCAGCCGTGTGTCCACCTCGTCATGCTCGACGCGGAAGACCGGGTTGCTTTTCCGTACGTTCGACTGCGACCTGTCCGGCGGCATTCCGTCATGCGTCGCGTCGTGGGCTTCCCCTTCGCCTTGAGGCTGAGGGGCATCTCCCGGGGCTCCCGCCGGATCACCATGCGGTCGGCGGTCGGCCTGCTGGCTGCCGGCGGGATCGGTGGCGGGGCCCCGTCGTGGGGGAGTGAAGGGGCTGGTCTCCCGCGGGGGCTGGCTGATGGCCGCAGGCTTGTCCGTGCCCGGTTTGGGCGCGCCGTCCATCGGGCGGCGGCTGGGGTCGAGGGGGATGGCGAAGACGCCGTGGTCGCCGTTGTGCAGGGGCTTGTTGCTGCGTTGGCCGGTTTGGGCGTCGATGTAGGTGATCCGGCCGTTGTGGTTCACGGCGTTCCATGCGTGAGCGCGGCCGTTGGCGTCCTGGGTGATGATGACGGCCTGGGAGCCGTGACCGGCGTTGCGGAGGGTGTCCTCGACGCGGTTGAAGGCGTCGCGGCCGTCGCCGTAGTCGTTGAAGCGGGCGCCGAGGGTCCTCTCTATCCGGTCGCGGCCGCCGGTCTCGCCTCGGTCGGAGGGTGTGCCGTCCGGGTTGAGATCAGGCGTACGGGACCCGGCTGCCGTCGGGTTGCCGGAGTAGGTGTCAACGGCGGAGAGGGCTGCGTCGACGCAGTTGTTGTTCCGGCCGGGCGCATCGGGGCCGGGCTGGTTGATGGAGTCGACCCAGTTGCCGATGGTGGGGTCAGGGTGCTGTTGAGGCGTGCCGTCCGGGTTACGCGGCACGCTGTTCTCGACGTCCTGCTGGTGGTCGGGATGAGGGTCGAGGATGCCGCCCGGATCGGTGGGGGGACGGGTTTCGGAAGCGGGCTTGGGAGTCTCGTGCTCGTCCTGGCTGGGCTCGTGCTCGTGGGTCTGCTGCTGGTCCTGGTCGTGCTGGTTGTCGTCCCGCTCTGTGGCCGGGTCCGCGGTGGCTGCGTTGCGGTCGGTGAACGTGTCCGGATCCTGCGGCTTGCGCGCGTCCGTGTCCCGGTGTGGTTCGGCATCCCGGTTTGCGTCCGCGTCTGTGTGGGCGGGCGAGTCCGGGCGACCGTCCGTGCCTGGCAGGGCGTGGTCCGAATCACCGGGCGCTTTGTGCCCAGCCGGATCGGCGCTCTGGTCCTGCCCGGCCGGCTGCGTGCCGTCAACGGCGTCGGAGTCTGAGGCGGGCGGATTCTCAGCGGGCTCGTGGTCGTCTTCCGGGGCCTCCGCTTCCGGGTCGCTGACCGGGTGGAGCGGATTGGCGTCGGCGTCCAGGGCGATGTAGTAGATCGGTCCGGCACCCTCGGTGTTGATGGGTTGGTCGCTGACCTCGCCGGACTGGGTGTCGACCCATACGACCGTGCCGTTGTGGTTGACGGCATTGAAGACGTGAGCTCCGGCGTCATCGCCGTTCTCGTCCACCCAGCCCACGTACACGATGGCCGCGGCACCGTGTCCGGCGTTGGCGAGGTCCTCGGCGACGTGTGCGTACGCGTCAGGGCCGTCGCCCGCCTGCTCGAACCAGGCGCCCGTGTACCGCTCGATGTTGTCGACGCCGTCCCGTTCGCCGAACTCACCGTCGTTCATGCGCGGCGCGGAAACCTGCGGATTGCCGTACCACGTCTCCAGGAACGACCTGCTGCAGTCGGCGCAGTTGTCGGCCCTGCCGGGTTCGGAGATGCCGCCGTCGTTCTGCAGCTGTGCCCAGGTGTCGAACGGGTCGGGGAATCGCTGGTAGTTGCCGTCCTCGTCGAGGGGGACAGCATCCTCGAGGGCATGCTGGTCAGCGGGATCCGGCGTGAGGAGGCCGCCGTTGCCGTCCGCCAGTTCGTCGCGGATGTCCTGGTGGCGGGGCTGGTAGTCCGCGTAGCTGTCGGGCAGGGCCGAGTGGTCCTCGGCGGACGTGTCGTCCGAGCTGTCCGAGGCGTCGTCCGCGTGCTGCGTGTCCGGCTCGGTGACGGCGTTGTCCGCGCTGTCGGTGTTCTCCTGGTCCTGCCCTGGCTGGGGCTCACCGGAGTCCTGCTGAAGCGCGTGGTCCTCGGACGCGGGCATGCCCGGGCGCCAGGAGACGCGATTCTCGGCACTCTCCTCCGGCCTGGCAGTGCGGGAGTCCTCAGCAGTGGTGGGCGTGCCGGCCGGACGGTCGGTGGACGGCCGCGGCTGGGATGCGGGCTCCTGACGCGACGGCGTCGCCGCACGCGGCTCCGCTGAGGGGGCGGTTTGCCGGGGAACGCTTGGGCTGGTCGGGGTGTTCTGGCGCGCCTGGTCTGCCGGGGCGACAGGCGCCGAAGGCTGCGCCTGGTGCGGAGTGGCCTGCGACTGAGGGTCCGCCGGTTGCTGCTGCTGGGAGGGGTCCGCGGGGCGCTCCTGCTGCCGCGGACGTGGTGCCCCGTGCTCGGCAGTGTTGCCATCCGGAGTCCCGGCGGGGCCAGGGTTGGTCGGGAGCGTGCCGGAGGGCCCGTACAGGTTCGGGTACGGGCTGTTGGGCTGGCCTTGGTTGTGCGGAGCCGCGTAAGGGTTGTTGGGCAGCGGCTGGTTCGGCTGGTTGTGCGGCGCGGCGTACGCGTTTTGCTGGGTGTGGGGGGTCTGGGGCTGGGCGTGCTGCTGGGGGGTGTACGGGTTCTGTGGCTGGTTCTGGTGCTGTTGTGGCGCGTATGGGTTTTGCTGCTGGGCCTGGTTGTACGGGGCCGGGTACGGGTTGTTCGGCTGCGCCTGGTTCTGCGGGGCCGCGTACGGGTTGGGCTGGACGTTCGGGTGCTGCGGGGCCGCATAGGGATTGTTGGCCTGGGGCTGGTGCTGCGGCGTCGGGTAGGGGTTTTGCTGGGTATGGGGGTTTTGGGGTTGGGCGTGCTGCTGGGGGGTGTACGGGTTCTGTGGCTGGTTCTGGTGCTGTTGTGGCGCGTATGGGTTTTGCTGCTGGGCCTGGTTGTACGGGGCCGGGTACGGGTTGTTCGGCTGCGCCTGGTGCTGCTGTGGAACCGTGTACGGGTTGGGCTGGACGTTCGGGTGCTGCGGGGCCGCATAGGGGTGGCTCTGCGGAGCCTGCTGCTGCTGTGGCGCGTAGGCGTTCTGCTGTTGGGCCTGGTTCTGCGGCTGGGCCTGCTGAGTCGCTTGCTGCGGGTGTTGGGCTGTCGCCGTGGGTGTGGTCGTGGGGGCGACGGGGTTGCGGTTCCCGTCGAGGGTCAAATGCCACACGCCCGTGGCTTGCGGGTGGATGGGCTGGTGGCTGACCTGGCCACTCTGGCTGTCCACCCACACCACTTGCCCGTTGTGGTTGACGGCGTTGAATGCGTGGCCACCGCCGTTCGGCCACTTGACGACGATGACGGCCGCGGATCCGGGTCCGGCCGCCAGAAGCTCTTGGGCGATCTTGGCGTAGCCCTCGTCGCGGTTGGGCGTGTGCCGGTAGGTCGTGCCGGCCCAGGCCTGGATGTTGTCGTTCGCGTGTCGTTCCGGCGACAGACGATCGAGGTTGCCGTTGGCGTCGGTGTCCCACGTGCGGGGTGCGGAGACCTGCGGATTGCCGTACCAGGTCTCGAGGAAGGACCTGCTGCAGTCGGCGCAGTTGTTGGATCGGCCTGGGACGATGGGCCCGCCGTCGTTCTGGAGCTGACTCCAGGCCTGGAACGGGTCGGGGTGGCGCTGCGGGGTGCCGTCGGGGTTGCGGGGGACGGCGTTCTCCAGCAGCTGCTGGTCGATGGGATACGGAGGACGTAGTCCGCCGACGCCACCTTGGACCCCGGCACGGATGTCGTGGAGGCTTTGTCCCGCGCCGGGCTCGGGAGGCGTCGGCGTGCCGTGCTGGGGCGAGGTGGGCTGCCCGGAGTTGTCGTGGGTGTTGTCGTTGGCGGGCGGCCGGTTGTGATCGGCGGCGTTGTCGCCCGGGCGCGCGTGCTCGCTGTGCGGCTGGGTGGGGCTCGCAGGCTGCTGCGGGCGGTGTCCGGCCGGGCGCTGTCCGCCGGGGCGGTCGGCGGACGGTCGCGGCCTGGCCGAGGGGTCCCGCTGCGGCGGCGTATTCGTCCGGTGGTCGGTGGACGGGGCGGACTGCCGCGGGGAGTTCGGAGTGGTGGGGGTGTTCTGGCGTGGGTGGACTGCCGAGGGTGGAGTTGCCGTCGGCTGCGACTGGTACGGGATGTGGGCAGGCGCGGGCGGTATGGGTCCGGCGTTCTGCGGGGTGGTGGGGGATGGGTTATGGGCGGTTGGGTCCGTCGGGGCAGCGGTGGTCGGCCGGGGCGGAGCGACCGTGGCGCCGCCTTCGAGGTGGATGGCGTCGTCATCCGGGGTGGGGGTGTGGTACGGGGTGTGCTGCGCCTGGTGCGTGGCAGACGAGGACTGGCCCGGGGCAGCCGCGTGCGGCATGGCGCCGTGGGGCATGGTCGGGCGGGTGCCGATACCGCTGTTGCCGTTGGAGCTATCGCCGTTGTTGTCGTCGGTGTGCGTCGACGGAGAGTCGGCGGGTGTCGGCGAGGGTGCCTGAGGTGTGGTGTGATCGGGCGCGACGCGTGGATCGGCCGTCGTGGGGGAGTCGGCATCCGAGCGCGCAGGCGGAGCATCCGCCGCCGGCGCACCCCGGCCGTCGTCTCGGGTGGGCGGTTCGATGTCGTCGGGGATGGTCTCGCCAGGACGCGGCCGGTCGTCGGCGGTGGGGGGCTGGATGTCGTCCGGGATCGTTTCGCCGGAGCGCGGCCGGTCGTTGTCCGCCGCGGTGGGCTCGTTGTGGTCCGGGATGTTCTCACCGGACGGGGGCCGGCCCTCCCCGCGGTCGCGCGGGTAGTCGAAGGGATTGTCTTCGTAGTCCTGCCCGGTCGTGTCGGTGGGCCGTGGCGCGTGCGAAGGCCCGCCCGGAGTGCCGGACGACGAGTCCTGCGTATGACCCGATGCGCTCGACGGCGACGAGCTGTCAGCCGGGTCCGGTGCCCGGCGGCCGCCCGATGAGCTGTCCGAGCTGTCGCCAGTGCCGTTGCTGCTGCTCGTGGTGGTGCTGCCGGACGACGAGTTGGAGGAAGAGCCGTCGCTGCTGGAGCCCGAGGAAGAGCTGCTGAAGCTGTCCGACGAGGAGCTGTCCGACGAGGAGCTGGAGGACGAGGAGCTGGAGGACGAGGAGCCGTCCGACGAGGAGCTGGAGGAAGAGGGGTCCGAGGACGAGCTGCTGCCGTCCCCGGAGTCCGAGCCGGAGTCGCTGTGCCCGCCGTCGCCTCCTTCGCTGCCGCTGTGGTGCCCGGCCGCGGAGTCCAGGCCGTGGCGGGCGCGGTGGCCGGCTCGGTGGCCGACGCCGTCGCGCAGCCCTTCGCCGAGGGCCTCGCCGGAGTTCTTGAGGGCGTCCTTCCCCGCCTCGAGCCCTTCCTTGCCGGTGCGGCCGAGATCGTAGCCGCTCTGGGCACCGAAGTTCTGGTTGACGGTCTGGGCGATGAGGTCGGAGACCATGGCCTCCAGGGCCGAGATCACCGGTTCCTTCGCCGTCTCCAGAATCGCCTGCAGGAGCTGCTGGGCGACTTCCTTCAGGATCCTGCGCACGGTTTCGCGGGTGAGCGCCGTGGCGGCCAGCCCGCCGATTTCGGACAGGCCGAAGGTGAAGACCGCGGAGGCCTGAGCCGCGGCTATTTCAATGGCCAGAATGATCAGTTGGGCTATGACCGCGACTTTCATGCCGATGACCAGGGCCGCGGCGGCCTCCAGGGTCATGGCGATCAGCTCGGCCGCGCTGCGGGCGTCGTCGAGGTAACCCGAGCCGCTCCCGGAGAACTTCTCCCACGTCTCGCGAAAGCCGTCGATGGAGTCGCCGTAGTTCTCCCCGAGCACGTTGCCCGCGTAGGTGGTGCCCTCTGCTTGGAGCTCTTCGACATCTGCCGCGAACTGCCGCCACACCTGGGCGCACTCGATCAGCTTGTCCTCGTCCGCAGTCGGCCAGTTGAAGCCGAGCATCTCCAGGACCCACTCGAGCGAGTCCGGCAGCATCAGCGACACGGTCGTTATCCCCCGTAATTGAGCGCCTGCGGTGCAGTGCGGTGTTGGTGCGGTGTTCTGGGCCCTGGCAGGGCTGTCGGACCCTTTGCCAGGGCAGGGCTTACTACTGAGACGGCGTGAGCGTCGCGCTGACAGCGCCGGGCGACTGCCAGGCGAAGGCGTTGTCGACGTGCTGCTTCAGCAGGGACTCGTTGAAGTCCTCGTTGGCCTCGTGGTTCTTGGCCATTTCCCCAAGCGCCTTGCCGATCTCCTGCAGCTTGGCGGCGAGGTGACCCATCGACTCGTACATGCCGTCCCGCAGGCCCTCATAGACGACGCCGAACTTCTCGCCAATCTCGTCATCGCCCCACGGCGGGCTACTGGCCTTGCTGTCCAGCGTCGTCAGGCCCTTCACGAACCCCTGTGCCTGCTGTTCCAGCGAGAAGCCCTGGCCCGACGGTGGGGGTCCGCCGCCGCCCTCCAGGGCCGACAGTCCGTTCTGCAGCCGAAGCACCGCCTTGCTGAAGTCTCGGCCGAGCTCGTCGAAGTGCCCGCCCTCAGTCTTGAGCGTGCCGATACTGCTCTGGAACCCGTCCTGCCCCACAACGCCCCCCGTTCCTCAGGCACTTATTCATGGCAAAGGTGTGGCTAAAGACTACTCGGGAGTGCTGACAACCCATCACTGTCCCAGGCTTCAGCGTTCCGTACCACCTGCTCTACGGCCGATGTCCGCGGGGCCTGCGCCGCCCGGTGTTCACGACGACCCCTGTCGGGCCATCTCGCTCCGCGCGCTCCCGGTCTTCCTCCTCACGCTGCTGCTCCTGCCAGCGCTCGAACCGCTCGCGGTTCGCCTCGCGCTCCTCCGGAGTCTGCCGCTCGGCCGCGCGCCGAATCTCCGTCATACGATCGCCCAGCGCATCCATGTAGGCCTCGGTCCGGATGGCGTCGCGCATGCCGATACGGCCGGAGAGAACCTCCCGGGCCATCTGCTGGAGCGGCCCGCCCACCGAGGGGTTGTCGGCCAGCGTTCGCAGCGCCCTCCGCAGCCTGTGCGCCTGCTCACGGTCGTGCGCCACGTCCATCAGGTCTTCGTCGCCGATCTCCCGTTCGCGACCCACCACCGGCGCCCCCTTCGAACATGGCCATCACGATTACGACGGCAGTTCCAGAAGTCTATCGACCGCGTCGAACGCCCCGTCAATTCCAAGCACGTAGCAGGTACGTGACAGTCTCCCGGAGAACCGTAAGGCGCTGCGTCCTGGCGGCAACCGTGTACGGCCAGTGGTGTGTGTACGTACGGGGAGGCTCCGTCCAGGCGGAAGGTGCGCCACCGCTACCTGGCCCGGAGCGCCCAACTGCCGGTAAGCAGGGGTAAGCAGGTGTGCTAGACCTGGTTCGGCCGAGCTGCCGTGCCGTGAATCGGGGAGAAGAGATGTCCGACGAAGTCCACCTCAGTACCGAAGAAATGCGGAGACTCGGCGCGGCGTTCGCCCTGCACGCCTACGACCTGGGCCGTCATCTGTCCGACTTCAAGCGCCGGACCGATGCGGAGGTACTGCGTGACGGCTTCGGGTCGACGGGCACGTCCTCGTACACCGAACTCTCTGAAGCAGCGGAGTTGGTGGCGCATGTGATCGGCCGGCTTCGGGACCGCCTGGACGAGATCGGAAGCGGAATGAAGGCAAGTGCCGTGAACAGCGAGGCGGCTGAGGCGGAGATCGCTGAGCTGATCCGGGAGGTCCAGTGACGAGCGACGGGAACACGCAGTCGCTGCGGGACGCCTCTGCCGGCTGGCGAGAGATGGGCAAGCAGCTCGAGAACGTCGTCCGCGGCCTCGATCAGGGCGTCAGCGCAGCCCGGGCCACGCACTGGCAGGGGCCCGCGGCTGAGGCGTTCGACGCCGACTGGACGCGGCTGAAGAAGCACGTCGACGACACCTTGCCCGTTTTCGAGCTGGCGGCGGCGCATCTGGACTCCACCGCCGACACCATGGACGAGTCGCACAGGACAGGGACATCGGACCAGGCCGCCCAGGAGCCGTCCGACACGTCCCAACCACCGGCCTTTCAGGCCGGATACGCCCTGATGGCCCTCAGCCAGCTGGGGTCCATGCTGGGCAGCTTCGGCGGCCGGAGCCGCTCCGGCTCGCAGGGGCGCGGGAGCTCCCTGGTCTGCGGCACCCTGGGGGAGGAGAGTACGGCGCCGCGTACGGCCGATCCCTTCGGTCCGCCGGAGGAGAGCGCTCCGAAGAAGCCGGCGGGCGGGCTCGGCGTCGCGCACGGTCGGCGGTCGCCCGGCAAGAAGCCTTCCGACGAGGCATTCCCCGCCCCAGAGCAGGCGGGGAAGAAGGTTGAGAAGGCCGGTAGCGCTGATCAGCCCGTAACCGCCAACGCGGAAACGAAAAGCGCGGGTGAGCAGGCCGACCGGGCCGACCAGAAGCCCGCCTCCCCGCACAAGCCCGAGCCGAACGCTGAGCCGGCCCAGGACGGAAAGCAGAACGCCAAGCCGGACACCGCCAAGCACGGCGCCTTCGGCTGACCACCTCACCCCACAGCGCAGCCCGTCCAACGCAACAGCGGCGGTGGCGCTCCCTTGAGGGAGCCCCACCGCCGCTGTTGCGTTCGGCAGCGCTTCCGCGCTAGCTCTTCGGCGGCAGCCAGCCCGTCTGGACCAGCTGTGCCCCATGCTTCCGCGTGACGAACTGACCCCGGCCCGGAGTGAGCTTGGTCGCCTTGATGTTGCCCATCAGCGGACCCTCACCCGGGTCACCCGACAGGATCAGGCCCTGCGCACCCAGCTCCTTCGTACGCTGCATCACCGGCTCGAACGACGACCGCGAGGCCCCCGAGGAACTGCGCGCCAGAATCAGCCGCAGACCCAGGTCCCGCGCGAACGGCAGGTACTCCAGCAGCGGGTTCAGCGGGTTGGCGCCGCTCGCCACCAGGTCGTAGTCGTCCACGATCACGAACGCGTCCGGCAGGTCGTACCAGCTGCGGTTGCGCAGCTGCTCCGGAGTGACGTCCGGCCCCGGCATACGGCGGCCCAGCGAGCCTGCCAGTCCGGTGAGGACCTCCTGCAGCTGCGGCCCGGCCGCGCAGTACTTGTACAGGTGGCTCTCGGGGAGTTCCCCGAGCAGCGCGCGCCGGTAGTCCGCGACGATCATCAGTGCCTTGTCCGACGTGTAGCGCTCCGAGATCTGCTTGGCCAGCAGCCGGAGCACCGACGACTTGCCCGACTCGCTCTCGCCGAAGATCACGAACAGCGGGTCGCTCTCGAAGTCGATGAACGCCGGCGACAGCGACGTCTCGTCGATACCGAACGGGACACCGTACTGCGGGTAGTCGTTGCCCTTGGGCAGCTCGTTGACCGACAGCACGGTCGGCAGCATCCGCACCTTCGGTGCCACCGGCCCGTTCCAGTTCTCGGAAACGGTCGTGACCAGGTGTGCCATGCCCTCGCCGAGGGTGTCCGGGTCGTTGGAGCCGTCGAGGCGCGGCAGCCCGGCCAGGAAGTTGAGCTTGTCCGGAGACAGACCGCGGCCGGGCTTGCCCATTGGCACGTTCTCCGCCCGCTTGCGGTCGAACTCCGACTCCATCGGGTCACCCAGGCGCAGCTCGACGCGGTTGAGCAGCTGGTCCCGCAGCGCGGGCCGGACCTCGGTGTACCGCGCGGCGCCGATGATCAGGTGGATACCGAAGCCGAGGCCACGGCCGGCGATGTCGAGGATCACCGGGTCGAGGTGCTCGTAGTCCGTCTTGAACGTCGACCAGCCGTCGATGACCAGGAAGACATCGCCCCACGCCTGGTCCGGGTACTGCCCGGCGGCCCGCCGCTGGCGGTAGGTGTTGATGGAGTCGATGTTGTTGGCCCGGAAGAACTCCTCACGCTCGTTGAGGATGCCGACGACCTCGGAGACCGTACGGCGAACCTTCTCCGCGTCCAGCCGGGAGGCCACCCCGCCGACGTGCGGCAGGCCGTCGAAGGCCAGCATGCCGCCGCCACCGAAGTCCAGGCAGTAGAACTGGACTTCGTACGGGGTGTGGGTGAGCGCGAACCCGGCGATCGCGGTGCGCATCAGCGTCGATTTACCGGACTGCGGGCCACCGACGACCAGACCGTGACCGGCCGAGCCGGAGAAGTCCAGGTACATCACATCGCGGCGCTGTTCGAACGGCTTGTCCACGATCGCGACCGGCACCACCAGCTTGCCGAGCGCCGTGTACTCCGCGGCGTGGAGACCGCGCTCCGGCGTGACCGACAGGGCCGGCAGCAGCTGGTTGACCGCCGGGGACTCGTCCAGCGGCGGCAGCCACACCTGGTGCGCCGGGGGGCCCTGCCCCTGCATCCGCTGGACGATGACGTCCAGAACGGTGTCGGCGAGCGCGTCGTCGGTCTCCGGAACCTCCGGCTCCCAGTCGGTCTGCTCGACAATGTGCTCCGCGACCGGCGCGGCGGTGAAGGGCACGGGCATCCGGTCGGTACGGCTTCTGCCGCCGCTGCTGCGGGTGCCGCTGGGACGGTACGGACCGGAGACGTACGCGGCCTTGAACTGGATCATCGTCTCGGTGTCGTACTTGAGGATGCCCGAACCCGGCACGTTCGGCAGGTGGTAGGCGTCCGGCACACCGATCGCCGTACGGGACTCGGCCGCCGAGAAGGTGCGCAGACCGAGCCGGTACGACAGGAAGGTGTCCAGACCCCGCAGCTTGCCTTCCTCCAGACGCTGCGAGGCGAGCAGCATGTGCACACCCATCGAACGGCCGATACGTCCGATCTGGATGAACATGTCGATGAAGTCGGGCCGGGCGGTCAGCAGCTCGCTGAACTCGTCGAGCACCATCACCAGCGACGGCAGCGGGTCCAGCGGGGCACCCGCCGCACGGGCCTTCTCGTAGTCCGTGATGTTGGCGTAGTTGCCCGCCGCGCGCAGCAGCTCCTGACGTCGCTGCAGTTCACCGGTGATCGCGTCGCGCATGCGGTCGATCATGGTGAGGTCGTCGGCGAGGTTGGTGATGACCGCGGCGACGTGCGGCATGTCCGCCATACCCGCGAAGGTGGCGCCACCCTTGAAGTCCGCGAGGATGAAGTTGAGCGTCTCCGAGGAGTGGGTGACCGCGAGCGCCAGCACGAGCGTACGCAGGACCTCGGACTTACCCGAACCGGTCGCACCGACACACAGGCCGTGCGGGCCCATGCCCTGCTGCGAGGCTTCCTTGATGTCCAGCATGACCGGCTGGCCGTCCCGGTCGACACCGATCGGCACGCGCAGCCGCTCGGACAGCGTCCGCGGCCGCCAGGTGCGGGAGACATCGATGGAACCGGGGTCGCCGATGCCCATCAGATCGGTGAAGTCCAGGTTGGCGAGCAGCGGTTCGTCGCCGTCCGCCGTACCGGCCCGCAGCGGAGCGAGCAACCGCGCCAGCGACTCGGCCTCGGAGACCGACAGAACATCAGGAGTTCCGGTGTAGACCGCTCCGCTCGCGGACTCCAGGGTCAACTTCTCCGGCTGCACCGAGATGGCGAGCGAGCTGCGCATCTCGTCCAGCTCGCCGGGCACCACCTCGAGGATGGTCACGCCCTGGACGCCTTCCGCGCCGGCGATCACAGAGTCCGCCGGGACGTTGCCGCCGTCGAGCACGACGATCAGGTGCTGGGTGTCCGCCACCGGCGGTCCCTGCGGGCTGAAGCGGCCGCGGCCGTCCAGCTCGTCCGCCAGCAGCTCCTCGATCTCACCGAGGTCCTGGACTATCAGCCGCCGCGTACCGGCGCCGTCGGTCGAGGAGTCCTGGGCGTGCGGCAGCCACTTGACCCACTCCCACTCGGCCAGCGCGCCCGGCGCGCCCACGACCGCCACGGTCAGGTCCTCGGGCGAGTGGAGCGTGCACAGCTGCGCCAGGATGGCGCGCGATGTGCCGTACACGGTGTCCGGCTCACCCGACACCGTGACGTGGTAGAAAGCGCGCAGGGAGACCGCCAGCGGCAGCTCCTCCAACGTTCCGTGAACAGCCAGGAACTGCTTCATCGCATGCGCGGTGAGCGGCTCGAGCTCGTCCACCGGAGCGGTCTCCGGTGCCTTCAGCGGCGTCGCCAGCTGCTGCGGGCCGAGGCCCACCCGTACCTGCGCGAAGTCCGCGTCGGACGTCCGCCGTTCCCATACGCGCTTGCCCTCGGCCACGATCGACCACAGCTGGTCGGGGCTCGGGTGGATGAACAGCTGCGCGTCACGCTGTTTGCGGGCGGTGCGCCGCACCTCTTTGCGCTTCTGGGCCAGGTACTTCAGATAGTCCTGACGCTCTTGGGCCATCTGTCCCGAAGGTCCCTGCCGGGCCTTGACGATCTGTGCCACCACCATGGCCAAGGTGGAGACCGCCATAACACCGCCCATGATCTTCATGAACGGGTTGTTGCTTACACCAGGCATGAAGAAGATGAACGCCGACGAACCCATGCCCAGCATGGGCATCAGGTTCATCAGCAGGTTGCTGTCCTCCTCGCGCGGGAGCTCCGGCGGAGCCTCGAGCGTCACCTCCTCATTGGGAACTTCGGGCGGCAGAGCCCGAGGCGGGCGCTTGACGATGACCACGCTCACCGGCGCACCAGTCCTTCACGCATCTCGCAGTTAGGACCGCCCCCGTCGTTGAACGGTCCCCCCGGCCAATCACTTCCGCTGTTGGCGCAGGTCGGTGATCCTACTGACAACCGTCAACCGCAGGGGCGGGTGGGGGCATTGGTTGCCGCGAGCGGTACGCTGACGCACCGCCGCCGCCAGCCGTATCTGCTGTCCTGGCGGCGTATCTGCAATCAATCCACCACGGACGAGGGGGAACCGCCAGGTGAGCACGACCGCAGGGACCGGCTTCTGCCGGGTCACAGTCGCCGCGCCAGACGCACGGATCGATGTGGCGCTGCCCGAGGACGTCGCACTCGTCGATATCTACCCGGAGATTCTGCGGCTCTCCGGCCAATCGCAGGCCGAAGGCGACCCGACGGGATACCACCTGGTGCGCCGGGACGGCACGGTGCTGGACGCCGGCCGCTCGCTCTCCGAGCAACGCATCCTCGACGGCGACCTGCTGCTGCTGCGGCCGTTCGCCGAGTCGCTGCCCTCAGCCGTCTATGACGACGTGTCCGACGCCATCGCGTCCGCCGTCACGCGCAACCGCCGTCGCTGGAGCGACGAGCTGATGCACGTCGCCGGCCTCACCGCTGGTGTGCTGCTGCTGGCGATGATGGCCTTCGCGCTGTGGTTCTCCAACCCGGTGGACCGCGATATGCACCGGCTGCCGGGCATCATCGCCGGCGTCACCGGCATCGCCCTCGTCGTACTCGCCGGCGTCCGCGCCCGCGTCTACGACGACCACGGGTCCGCCGTCGCGCTCGGGCTCGGCGCACTGCCGCACCTACTGCTCGCCGGCTCCGGGATCTTCGGGGTGGACAAGGGCGAGGGCCCCGGCCGGCTGCACTTCCTCGTCGGCTGCGTGGTCGTCCTGATCGCCTCGGTCCTGCTGGTGGCGCTGCTCCCGGTCACCGACTCGCCGTTCGTCGCCGCCGCCTTCCTCGCGGCCATCGGCACGCTCGCCACCTTCGCGGCGATCCTCATCGACGCGCAGCCGCGTGAGGTTGCCGCCGTCACGGCCGTCGTCGGCATCGCGGTGGTGGCCTGGCTGCCCGGCCTGTCCGCGCGGTTCGCCCGGCTGCCCATCGGCTACCGCTCGCCCGACCAGATCGCGCAAGGGCGCGACTACGGACGCCGCAACACCACGCCGGAAGAGGAGACCGTCGACTTCGAGCGCATCGGCGCGCAGGCCCGCCGCGGCCACGAACTGCTGCTGGGCCTGGTCGCGGGCTGCTCGGCCCTCGTCGTCGGTGCCGCCGGTGTGGTCCTCGGCTTCTCCGACAACATCTGGGCACAGCTGCTCGCCCTGTCCGCGGGCATCGCCACGCTGCTGCGCGCCCGGCTCTTCGACTACACCTCGCAGGTCGCCTGCCTGATGATCGCGGGCCTGGCCACCATTCTGCTGCTGATCCTGGGCATCGTCCTGCACCCGCCGGTCGAGGTGCTGCAGGCGCTCTACCGGGACGGGAACGGGGCACCGCTCAACATCCGCACCGCCTGGTTCTCCGGCAGCATCGCCCTGGGCGCCGCGATGCTGGTCGCCGTCGGTCTGGTCGTCCCGCGCAAGGGTCTGTCCCCATTCTGGGGCCGGATGCTGGACATCTTCGACGGGTTCGTGCTGCTGTCCCTGGTGCCGCTCTGCCTGGCGGTGCTGGACGTGTACTCCAAGGTGCGCGGTCTGACCAGCTAGCGCCACGGCGCCGGTGACCGGGTCAGGAGCGGTGACCGGGGCAGGAGTACTGGCTACGGCCTGGTACTGTGGGTGACGGCCGTTTGCATACGCGCCCCCGGAGCATCTGGGGGCAGCGCCCAGCGGACCCCGCCTCCCGAGTCCCGGAAGCTCCCCTGTGAATCGACCAGGGGCACTCGGCGGCTGAACGAAGAACCAAGGAGTGCCGCGTGTCGCTCGACACCGCTACGAAGAAGCAGATCATGGCCGAGTTCGCCACCAAGGACGGCGACACCGGTTCCCCCGAGGTCCAGGTCGCGCTGCTCACCCGGCGCATCACCGACCTGACCGAGCACCTCAAGACCCACAAGCACGACCACCACTCCCGCCGTGGTCTGCTGCTGCTGGTCGGCCAGCGCCGCCGCCTGCTGCAGTACCTGGCGAAGAAGGACATCACGCGCTTCCGCCGGCTGGTGGAGCGCCTCGGTATCCGCCGTGGTGCTGCGGGCGCGAAGTAAGACGCCGTGAAGGGAGCGGTTCCCAACCCTGGGGGACCGCTCCCTTCGCCATATGCGGCCTGGCCGCACGCGGTGCGCGGACCAGCGCGGGCTTCAGCCGTCGTGATGGCGGCGGAACCTTTGTAGTCTGGTCGCACAACGTCATAACGAAAACAACAGCACAACGAACGACGAGGAGGGGCGCCCCAACCCGCTGCCGGTCCTCGGTAGTGGCCCCCGGGAGCCCGCGGCTCAGCCGCCCCGGGTGCTTCGATCGAAGACCGGCCCGCACAGGAGGCGCTCCACCAATACCGTCCCCCGCCGCACGGGCCGGGGACGCAGATGAGGAGATTTTCCTGGTGGAGAACGAGACCCACTACGCCGAAGCCGTCATCGACAACGGCGCCTTCGGCACCCGTACCATCCGCTTCGAGACGGGCCGCCTCGCCCGCCAGGCCGCCGGCTCCGCCGTGGCCTACCTGGACGACGACACCATGGTGCTGTCGGCCACCACCGCTTCCAAGAACCCCAAGGACCAGCTGGACTTCTTCCCGCTGACGGTCGACGTCGAGGAGCGGATGTACGCCGCCGGGCGCATCCCCGGCTCCTTCTTCCGCCGTGAGGGCCGCCCCTCCGAGGACGCGGTCCTCACCTGCCGTCTCATCGACCGCCCGCTGCGCCCGTCCTTCAAGAAGGGCCTGCGCAACGAGGTGCAGGTCGTCGCGACCGTCATGGCGCTCAACCCCGACCACCTCTACGACGTGGTCGCCATCAACGCCGCCTCCGCCTCCACCCAGCTCGCCGGGCTGCCGTTCTCGGGCCCGATCGGCGGCGTCCGGGTCGCGCTGATCCGCGGCCAGTGGGTGGCGTTCCCGACCCACAGCGAGCTTGAGGAGGCCGCCTTCGACATGGTCGTGGCCGGCCGCGCCCTCGAGGACGGCGACGTCGCGATCATGATGGTCGAGGCCGAGGCCACCCAGAACACCATCAAGCTGGTGGAGGGCGGCGCCGAGGCGCCGACCGAGGAGGTCGTCGCCGCTGGTCTGGAGGCCTCCAAGCCCTTCATCAAGGTGCTGTGCAAGGCCCAGGCCGACCTCGCCGCCAAGGCCGCCAAGCCGACCGCCGAGTTCCCGATCTTCCTGGACTACCAGGACGACGTGCTGGAGGCGCTGACCGCCGCCGTCCGCGACGAGCTCGCCCAGGCGCTCACCATCGGCGGCAAGCAGGAGCGCGAGGCCGAGCTGGACCGCGTCAAGGCCGTGGCCGCCGAGAAGCTGCTGCCGCAGTTCGAGGGGCGCGAGAAGGAGATCTCGGCGGCGTACCGCGCGCTGACCAAGCAGCTGGTGCGCGAGCGCATCATCAAGGACAAGGTCCGCATCGACGGCCGCGGCGTCACGGACATCCGTACGCTCGCCGCCGAGGTGGAGCCGGTCCCGCGGGTGCACGGCTCGGCGCTGTTCGAGCGCGGCGAGACCCAGATCCTGGGCATCACCACGCTCAACATGCTGCGCATGGAGCAGCAGCTGGACACGCTGTCGCCCGAGACGCGCAAGCGCTACATGCACAACTACAACTTCCCGCCGTACTCCACCGGTGAGACCGGCCGCGTCGGCTCCCCCAAGCGCCGTGAGATCGGCCACGGCGCGCTGGCCGAGCGGGCGCTCATCCCGGTGCTGCCGTCGCGCGAGGAGTTCCCGTACGCCATCCGCCAGGTCTCCGAGGCGCTGGGCTCCAACGGCTCGACCTCCATGGGCTCGGTCTGTGCCTCGACGATGTCGCTGATGAACGCGGGTGTGCCGCTGAAGGCTCCGGTCGCCGGTATCGCCATGGGCCTGATCTCCGAGCAGGTGGACGGCGAGACCCACTACGTCACCCTCACCGACATCCTCGGTGCGGAGGACGCCTTCGGTGACATGGACTTCAAGGTCGCCGGTACCCGCGAGTTCGTCACCGCCCTGCAGCTGGACACCAAGCTGGACGGCATTCCGGCGTCCGTGCTGGCCGCGGCCCTCAAGCAGGCCCGCGACGCCCGGCTGCACGTCCTCGACGTGATGACCGAGGCCATCGACCGGCCGGACGAGATGTCCCCCAACGCCCCGCGGATCATCACCATCAAGATCCCCGTGGACAAGATCGGTGAGGTCATCGGCCCCAAGGGCAAGATGATCAACCAGATCCAGGAGGACACCGGCGCCGACATCACCATCGAGGACGACGGCACCATCTACATCGGTGCCTCCGACGGGCCGGCCGCCGAGGCCGCCCGTACCGCGATCAACGCGATCGCCAACCCGACCATGCCGGAGGTCGGCGAGCGCTACCTGGGCACCGTCGTGAAGACGACCACCTTCGGAGCGTTCGTCTCGCTGATGCCGGGCAAGGACGGCCTGCTGCACATCTCGCAGATCCGCAAGCTGGCCGGCGGCAAGCGCGTGGAGAACGTCGACGACGTGCTCCAGGTCGGCACGAAGGTCCAGGTCGAGATCGCCGAGATCGACCAGCGCGGCAAGCTCTCGCTCGTCCCCGTGACCGAGGGCGAGGAGGGCGACGAGGCCGAGCAGCCCGTTGCCAAGGCCCAGACGAAGGACGAAGCGGCCAAGTGACGTCCCGCACCAACCGGATGGCGGCCCGCACCTCTTCGGAGGGGCGGGCCGTCCCCCGTCAGCGCTCGAGGACGGAAACGCTCCTCAAGGGCCGGGACGGCATCGGCACCGTCCGCAAGACGACCCTTCCGGGGGGCCTGCGGATCGTCACCGAGACCCTGCCGTCCGTACGGTCCGCCACGTTCGGCATCTGGGCACACGTCGGGTCCCGGGACGAGACCCCGACGCTCAACGGCGCCACCCACTACCTGGAGCACCTGCTCTTCAAGGGCACGAAGAAGCGCACCGCTCTGGAGATCTCCGCCGCGATCGACGCGGTCGGCGGCGAGATGAACGCCTTCACGGCCAAGGAGTACACGTGCTACTACGCGCGCGTGCTCGACTCCGACCTCCCGCTCGCCATCGACGTGGTGTGCGACATGCTGACCGGCTCGCTCATCGAGGCCGAGGACGTCGAGGCCGAACGCGGCGTCATCCTCGAAGAGATCGCGATGACCGAGGACGACCCGGGCGATGTGGTGCACGACCTGTTCGCGCACACCATGTTCGGCGACAGCCCGCTGGGCCGCCCCGTCCTGGGCACCGTGGACACGGTCGGGGGCCTGACCCGCGACCGTATCGCCCGCTTCTACAAGAAGCACTACGACCCCACCCACCTGGTCGTCGCCGCCGCGGGAAACATCGACCACGCCAGGGTCGTACGCCAGGTGCGCGCCGCTTTCGAGCGGGCCGGCGCGCTGGGCCTGGATGACGCCCTACCCATCGGCCCGCGCCGCGGTGAGCGCAGGATCCGTACCGCCGGCCGCGTGGAGGTGCAGGGCCGCAAGACCGAGCAGGCGCACGTCGTGCTCGGCATGCCCGGCCTGTCCCGCACCGACGACCGGCGCTGGGCCATGGGTGTCCTCAACACCGCTCTGGGCGGCGGTATGAGCTCCCGCCTCTTCCAGGAGATCCGCGAGAAGCGCGGCCTGGCCTACTCGGTGTACTCGTACACCTCCGGGTTCGCCGACTGCGGCCTCTTCGGCGTCTACGCCGGCTGTCGCCCCGGCCAGGTCCACGATGTGCTCAAGATCTGCCGCGACGAGCTGGAGCAGGTCGCCGAGCACGGACTGACCGACGAGGAGCTGAGCCGCGCGGTCGGCCAGCTCTCCGGCTCCACCGTCCTCGGCTTGGAGGACACCGGCGCGCTGATGAACCGCATCGGCAAGAGCGAGCTGTGCTGGGGCGAGCAGATGTCGGTTGACGAGATGCTGCGGCGGATGGCGGCCGTCACCCCGGACGACGTCCGCGCGGTAGCCCGCGATGTACTGGGACAGCGCCCGTCACTGTCCGTCATCGGTCCGCTGAAGGACAAGCAGGCGGCCCGCCTGCATGAAGCGGTCGGCTGACGGCATCGCGGCCAAGGACCCTAGGCAAGTCAGGAAGGATCCATCATGAGCAGCAAGCTCCGCGTCGCCGTGCTGGGCGGCAAGGGCCGCATCGGCTCCGAGGCCGTACGGGCCGTGGACGCCGCCGAGGACATGGACCTCGTCGCCGTGCTCGGCAAGGACGACAAGCTGGAGACGCTGACCGAGGCGGGCGCCCAGGTCGCCGTCGACCTGACTCACCCCGACGCGGTGATGGGCAACCTCGAGTTCTGCGTGGCCCACGGCATCCACGGCGTCGTCGGCACCACCGGCTGGACCGACGAGCGCCTCGCCACCCTGAAGCGCTGGCTCGCCGCCTCGCCGCAGACGGGCGTCCTGGTGGCCCCGAACTTCTCCATCGGCGCCGTGCTGACCATGACCTTCGCCCAGCGGGCGGCCCGCTTCTTCGAGTCCGTCGAGGTCATCGAGCTGCACCACCCGAACAAGGCGGACGCCCCGTCCGGCACCGCGACCCGCACCGCACAGCTCATCGCCGGTGCTCGACACGAAGCGGGCCTCGGGGAGCAGCCCGACGCGACGAGCACGGCGCTGGAAGGCGCGCGGGGCGCCGACGTGGACGGTGTGCCGGTGCACGCCGTACGGCTGCGGGGGCTGCTGGCTCACCAGGAGGTGCTGTTCGGCGGTACCGGCGAGACGCTGACCATCCGGCACGACTCCCTGCACCACAGCTGCTTCATGCCGGGCATCCTGCTGGGTGTGCGGCGCGTCGTCTCCACTCCTGGGCTGACCTTCGGCCTGGAGCACTTCCTCGACCTGGACTGAGGCTCAGAGAGCTGTGCGCGCAAAGATCACCTATTTCGTTCTCTCGGCGGTCCTGGTCGTCTACTTCGTCCTGGCCGGCAGCCGGGGCGTGCTGCTCATCCGGCAGGGCACCGCGGTCACGGTGGGTCTTGGCATATCCGTGCTGGTGCTGCCGCTGATCGGGGCGTGGTTCCTGTGGCAGACCACCTCGTTCGCGCGCAGCGCGAACAGGCTGGCGGCGGAGCTGGAGGCCGAGGGCGGCCTGCCCGTGGACGAGCTGGTCCGTACGCCGAGCGGCCGCATCGACCGGGACTCCGCCGACGCGGTGTTCGCCAAGCGGCGGGCCGAGGCGGAGGCCGCACCGGACGACTGGCGGGTGTGGTTCCGGCTCGCGGTCGCGTACCACGACGCCCGGGACACCCCGCGTGCCCGCAAGGCCATGCAGCGGGCCATCGCCCTGCACGACGGCAAGCCGGGGGCCGCCTGAATCTGACGGGAGCCTCGGCGCTGGGCGTCACCGCCGGTGCTCGGCGGCCCAGGCTTCTATGACGTCCGCCGCCTTGTCGAAGGCCTTCGTACGGCCGAGGAAGTCGGCGTTGTGGTCCGTGAGCAGAGGGCGCAGCGGCTCGCTTCCCTGCGGCACGGCCACCAGGGCCTGGCCCTGCACCGTCCGGGGCATCCCCAGCCACTTCACCGGCTGCTGTACGACTCGCACCGAGGCCACCTGATCCCAGGCCAGCGTGGTGGTGGTCAGCAGACCGACCCGGCGCAGCCCGTCCCGGCTCACCCAGGCCCCCACTCTGAGCAGCCGCAGCGCCAGGGCGATCACCGCTACTGCCGCGGCCGTGCACAGGCCCGCCCCGGGCAGCCCTCCCGCCATGGCGATGATCATCGCGGCGAACAGCATGTACGAGGCGAGCAGCAGCGCCAGTGCCGCGCCGGCGACCCGCCAGGCACCAGGACGGTACGGCCGACGCCAGCCGTCGCGGATGTCGTACGGCACCGGGGCGTCGGCCGTGACCTCGTCGAATACGCGGTCAGCCGTCAGGAAAGGCAGGGGCACGACTGGTCCTCACTCATGTGCACACTCGATGGGGACGGTGCCCGGTGAGGTTATCGAGGCCGGCCGGGCCGGGCCACCCCTGGGCCCTCAGCCCCGCCGACCCTGCGGCTCCGGGGGCTACCGGTGGGACGCGCTGTCCGCCTGGGAGTGCGACGCCTGGCCGGCGCCCGGGGTGCCGCTCTCCAGGGCGGGGACACCCAGCAGCAGCGCGCCGACCAGCCCGGCCACGACGGTCAGGCCGAGCAGCGTCCCGCCCGCTATCTGGGCGCGACTCGCATGTCGGCGGGGCGGCGGTGTGACGTTGCTGCGGAAGCGCTCGGCCTCGGCGATGAAGGCGAACGGCACAGGCTCACGCCGGCGGAACATGAAGGGCTCTCCCCAAGAACCTCGTGGTGGATGCTTGCTGTCGTAAGAAACGTCTGCGCGCTCGGTGCAGTGCCCGTTTTCAGCAACTTGAAGGAAAAATAGCAACTGCCGTACCGGCTCCTCCCGGCGGGGTCCCATTTGTCGGAGCGTGCCGCCGCCCGGTCGCCGTCCGGCCGGAGATGTCGGTGCCGGGCCGTAAGCTGGGCGCCGCCCAAGCGACGCAACTGGAAGGACCTTGTCGGTGACCGACACACCCGCCGAGAGCGCAAAGCCCAGCTTCCGCAGCGATGTGACCGTCGAGCTGGTGAAGCACAGCGCCGCGGATTCCGATGTGCTGTGGGCCGCCCGGGTCTCCACCGCCGGGGAGCAGTCGCTGGACGAGCTGAAGAAGGACCCGGAGCGCTCCAAGGGTCTGATCAACTTCCTGATGCGGGATCGGCACGGCAGCCCGTTTGAGCACAACTCGATGACGTTCTTCATCAGTGCACCGATCTTTGTCTTCCGCGAGTTCATGCGGCACCGCGTCGGCTGGTCGTACAACGAGGAGTCCGGCCGCTACCGCCGGCTGGAGCCGGTCTTCTACATCCCGGGTCAGGCTCGCAAGCTGGTGCAGCAGGGCCGTCCGGGCAAGTACCGGTTCGTCGAGGGCACCCAGGCGCAGCATGAGCTGACCGCGCGGGTCATGGAGAGCGCCTACCGCGAGGCGTACGAGGCATACCAGGAGATGCTGGAGGCCGGTGTCGCCCGCGAGGTGGCCCGTTCGGTCCTCCCCGTGGGGCTCTTCTCCTCGATGTACGCCACCTGCAACGCCCGGTCGCTGATGCACTTCCTGGGCCTGCGCACCCAGCACGAGCAGGCGGCCGTCCCGTCCTTCCCGCAGCGCGAGATCGAGATGGTGGCTGAGCAGATGGAGGCCCACTGGGCCAAGCTGATGCCGCTCACCTACGCCGCGTTCAACGCCAACGGGCGCATTGCGCCATAGCGCATGAATGTCCGGATCAGCCGTCCGAAGTGTCCGTATTGCGGCTATTCGTGAGGTTCATCTAGCCTGAAGAAACGGACCCGGCACTGCCTGAACCCCCGAGCAGGCAGTGCCGGGCTCCGCATCCCGGGTCCCCCGAGGGAGGACCTGGCGGGGAGCTACGAGTAGCGTGGGACCCATGGCTCCGACCTCCACACCGCAGACCCCCTTCGGGCGGGTCCTGACCGCCATGGTCACGCCGTTCACTGCCGACGGCGAACTCGACATCGACGGCGCGCAGCAGCTCGCCGCCCACCTGGTGGACGCCGGCAACGACGGCCTGGTCGTCAACGGCACCACCGGAGAGTCCCCGACCACCAGCGATGTGGAGAAAGCCCAGCTCGTACGGGCCGTGGTGGAGGCCGTCGGGGATCGCGCCCATGTCGTGGCCGGAGTCGGAACCAATGACACCCGGCACAGCATCGAGCTGGCCCGCGCCGCCGAGCAGGCCGGCGCGCACGGCCTGCTCGTGGTTACGCCGTACTACAGCAAGCCCCCGCAGGAGGGCCTCTTCCGGCACTTCAGCGCCATCGCCGACGCCACTGAGCTGCCGGTGATGCTCTACGACATCCCCGGCCGCAGCGGAGTCCCGATCAACACCGAGACGATCGTCCGGCTCGCCGAGCACCCCCGGATCGTCGCCAACAAGGACGCCAAGGGGGACCTGGGGCGCGCCAGCTGGGCCATCGCCCGCAGCGGCCTCGCGTGGTACTCCGGCGACGACATGCTCAACCTGCCGCTGCTGTCCGTCGGCGCCGTCGGCTTCGTGTCCGTCGTCGGCCACGTGGTCACGCCTGAGCTGCGCGCACTGCTGGACGCCCACCTCAACGGCGACGTCGCCAAGGCGACCGAGATCCACCAGCAGCTGCTGCCCGTCTTCACGGGCATGTTCCGCACCCAGGGGGTCATCACCACCAAGGCGGCGCTCGGCCTCCAAGGCCTGCCCGGCGGGCCGCTGCGGCTGCCCCTGGTGGAGCTCTCGCCGGAGGAGACCGAGCAGCTCAAGCGCGATCTGGCTGCGGGCGGGGTCCAGCTGTAACCAAAGACTTCAGAACTGAATACCGGCAGAACTGAATACCGACACAACAGCATGTGCACGAAAGACACGCGCGCCATGTGTCTCCTCCGGGGGCATGTGGCGCGCGTGGTGAGGAGATCTTTTGAGTCATCCGCATCCTGAGCTCGGCCCCCCGCCGAAGCTTCCCGAGGGCGGCCTGCGCGTCACCCCGCTCGGTGGCCTCGGCGAGATCGGCCGCAATATGACGCTCTTTGAGTACGGCGGCCGACTGCTGATCGTCGACTGCGGAGTGCTTTTCCCGGAGGAGGAGCAGCCCGGAGTCGACCTGATCCTGCCGGACTTCAACTGCATCCGGGACCGCCTGGACGACGTCGAGGGCATCGTGCTCACGCACGGCCACGAGGACCACATCGGCGCGGTCCCGTACCTGCTCCGTGAGAAGCCGGACATCCCGCTGATCGGTTCGAAGCTCACGCTCGCCCTTGTCGAAGCGAAGCTCCAGGAACACCGCATCCGCCCGTACACCCTCGAGGTCGAAGAGGGGAACCGCGAGCGCATCGGGCCCTTCGACTGTGAATTCGTAGCGGTCAATCACTCCATCCCGGACGCCCTCGCCGTCGCCATCCGGACTCCGGCCGGCATGGTCGTGCACACCGGCGACTTCAAGATGGACCAGCTGCCGCTCGACGGGCGCCTCACCGACCTCCCCAAGTTCGCACGGCTGGGCGAGGAGGGGATCGACCTCCTGCTCGTCGACTCGACGAACGCCGAGGTTCCGGGCTTCGTCCCGCACGAGCGTGATATCTCCAATGTCCTGCGGGGCGTCTTCGCGGGCGCGCAGCGGCGCATCATCGTGGCGAGCTTCGCAAGCCACATGCACCGGGTCCAGCAGATCCTCGACGCTGCCCTCGAGCACGGGCGCAAGGTCGCCTTCGTCGGCCGTTCGATGGTCCGCAACATGGGAATCGCCCGCGACCTCGGCTATCTGCGGGTCCCGGCGGGGCTGGTCGTTGACGCCAAGACTCTGGACGACCTGCCGGACGACGAGGTGGTGCTGGTCTGCACGGGGTCCCAGGGCGAACCGATGGCGGCGCTCTCCCGGATGGCCAACCGTGACCACCAGATCCGCATCATGCCGGGCGACACGGTGATCCTGGCCTCCTCGCTCATCCCGGGCAATGAGGCCGCGGTCTACCGGGTGATCAACGGTCTCACCCGCTGGGGCGCCAATGTGGTCCACAAGGGCAACGCCAAGGTGCATGTGTCGGGTCACGCCTCGGCCGGCGAGCTCCTGTACTTCTACAACCTCTGCAAGCCGCAGAACCTGATGCCGGTGCACGGCGAATGGCGCCACCTGCGGGCCAACGCGGAACTGGGCGCACTGACCGGCATTCCGAAGGACCGCATCGTCATCGCCGAGGACGGCGTGGTCGTCGATCTCGTCGATGGCACCGCCAAGATCGTCGGCAAGGTGCAGGCGGGATACGTGTACGTCGACGGGCTCTCGGTCGGCGATGTCACGGAGACCTCGCTCAAGGACCGCCGCATCCTCGGCGAAGAGGGCATCATCTCGGTCTTCGTGGTGGTGGACAGCACGACCGGCAAGGTGGTCGGCGGCCCGAACATCCATGCCCGGGGCTCGGGCATCGAGGATGAGAGCTTCGACTCGGTGATTCCGAAGATCGAAGAAACACTCGCCAAGTCGGCTGCGGACGGGATCGCAGAGCCCCACCAACTGCAGCAGCTGATCCGTCGCGTGGTGGGCAAGTGGGTCTCCGAGACCTACCGCCGCCGGCCGATGATCCTCCCTGTGGTCGTTGAGGTCTGACGCCACATCAGCCTGCTGGACGGCTGCGCCCGGGCCGATTTGCCTCTGGGCGCGGCCGTCCAGTACGTTAACGACTCCGCCTGCACGAGGAAACCCGGTGTGCGCCGCTGTGCGCCCGGAGAACCTTGAGGAGGGGCGGAAATCCGGCTCAGTAAATCTGATAAAGTCGGAGAAGCCGAAAGGCAAAGGGCTTCCAACGGCCTCTGGATGTCGAATTCGGACCGGGATCGGTGCGAATAGAAC